>CAZQVW010000075.1:0-10969 GCA_964596865.1 uncultured Bacteroidaceae bacterium | reverse complement strand
TTTGGCCCAAAGTCGATAAAAGATTTGTTTTGGTGGGCGCGCTGCGGTTTTTGGTCAGTGTTTTGCGGTTTTTGGTGGGCGCGCTGCGATTTTTAGTGGGCGCTCAGTGATTAATTTATCGCGCCCCTTTCGCCCCCTCCTTATGGCAGCGCTCATACAGTGCGCGATAGAAGCGGTGGCGGCAAAGCGTGGAGGCCGACCCTATGATAATCAGTTTCATTCGGGCGCGAGTCATGGCCACATTCATGCGGCGCAGGTCGCGCAAGAAACCTATCTGCCCTGCATCGTTGGCCCTCACCAAACTAATCACCACCACATCGCGCTCCTGCCCCTGAAAGGAGTCTACCGTATTGACGGTGATAGTGTCGCGCAGCGGGCGGAGCTCCTTGTTGCTGCGCAAAAGGTGGCGCAGATATTGCACCTGTGCCCGATAGGGCGAGATTACGCCGAAATCAATCCTTTCATCTATGGCGCGCCGCATGCTCACGCGCTCCACATAGTCTGTTAATACACGCACTGTCAGCGCGGCCTCGGCTTTATTGATGCGCCCGTAGTTGTTGCCCGAAAATTCCTCGCCTTTGGCTTGCGGGGCGCTGTCGCTCTCCTGCGGCACGGCCTCGTCAGAATCCACCCACACCAACGGCGAGTCTAATTCATCGAGCAAACTGCGGTGCCTCACCTCCGGCGCGGCCTCTAACTTCCCTTCATAAAACCATTCCGATGAAAACCGCATCAGTTCTTCGTTCATCCTATACTGCACGGTGAGCAATGAGACACATTCCGGTTTGTTTTTCACAATCTGTTCCATTAGGGTGCGGCCCAGCCCGCCCTCCATGGCTTTCGGACACTTGATGGTGGGCGGCAACTGCTGGTGGTCGCCGGCGAGGATGACGCGGTCGGCGCGCCGCAGGGCAATCCAGCAGGCGGCCTCCAACGCTTGCGCGGCCTCATCTATAAATAAGGTATGGAAATGCTGGCCATAGAGTAGGGGGTTGGCGCTGCCCGCCAATGTGCAGGCCACTATGCGGCATTGGTTGAATAGGTCGGTGCGAATGCGAAACTCTATGTCCTCCGCCCTGTCTTTCAGACGACTAATCTTCTGATGAACGGCCTCTCCCTTGTGGCCGCGTGCGGAGCGCAACTGTCGGATGGTGCGGCGGATGTTCCATAGGGCGGGGTAATCGGGGTGGGCCTCGAAGCGGCGCTCATACGTGAAACTGAGCATCCCCTCCGTTACCCGCGTGGGGTTGCCAATGCGCAGAACGTTGTATCCCCTTTCGTGCAATTGCGATGCTATCCAATCCACCGCCATATTGCTCTGCGCACACACCATCACCTGCGTTTCCCGCTTAAGCACCTCGCCGATGGCCTCCACAAGGGTGGTGGTCTTGCCGGTGCCGGGAGGGCCGTGCACCACCGCGCAGTCCTTGGCGCACAATACCATGTTTACGGCTTTCTCTTGCGAGGCGTTGAGCCACGGCAAGGCCACGGGCGGCAGCGACAAAGGGCGCTGCAACGGTCTGTTGCTGTGGAATATCTCGCGCAATTCCCATAGACGCCCCTCTTTGGCGGCAATCACCTTGTCCAGCGCCTCAAACATCAGGCGGTAGGTGGTTTCATCAAAGAATAGTTGCACGCCCAGCGTCTCCGTCCCAATGCTTTGCAACCGATTGAGCGCCTGCTCATCGGGCAATACCACCACCATCCGGTCTTTCTCGGCGTAGCTCACCGTGGCGCGGAATGGCAAATAGCGCAACCGCCCCCAATAATCGCTCAAAAAGAAGCAGACCGTGCGCCCGTATTCGAAATTGTGCTCTATCTCCGTGTCCTCGGAGCGAAATACCTCTACCGCCAGTCTGTCCATCGAGTTATACCAACTGCGGCCCACCCTGCAGGGCATCCAGCAATCGCCCCGCTTCACCAAGCGCCCCACACCGCCATGCTGCGTGGTTTGCTCAAACTCATTTTTCTCGTACTCATACTCCATCCGGAGCAAAGCACGCTGTCTTTCTAAAGGTTGTGAACTCATTGCGATGCAAAGCTACCACCTTTTTACGCAAATTCCCACATGAGAGGGGCAAATATTTTAAGTACACAACATTGATATGAAAAGCGAAACCAACCAATTCCCTACAAAAACCCTTGTTTCCCACACGAATTCCCACAAATGTCCACGAATTATCATCAATAATTCATTGAAATTCGTGTCTAATTCGCGGTAATTCGTGTTGAAACCTTGGCAATGTCGCATTGAAACCTTGGCAATGTCGTGTTGAAACCTTGGCAATGTCGCGTTGAAAACGTCCATGATTGCTTTATTGGTCGGATAACACGGCATTTTTGTTCATTACGGCCTTGTTTGTTCCTCTTTTCCCATCCAAATCTCTATTTCTGGGCTAATTACGCCGGCGCTTGTGGTTATCTTCGCTTTCGCACCAAGTGTTAAAATCGCAGAAAAATGCTCAATATGTGGCCGAAAAGAAAATTTTATGGCCCAAAAAGTGATTTTTTTAGGGAAAAACTTTGCTGATATCAAATTAAGACTTAATTTTGCCCCGAAATATCGCTACAAGTTGGCGATAAAAAGAAAAAGTATCACTAATTTTAAATAGTACTATTATGAAAAAAATCTTTACTCTCGCCCTTGTGGCAGTTGCCTCTTTGGCAGCAATCTCCGTAAACGCGCAGACCACTGGTACTCGTGTGGACGGTGACAATGGTATGTGGACAAACATCTATGGCGACCCCAGCGTGAAAATCTCCGCTGTTGTTGGTAGCACTTCCGACCTCACCAAGGTGCCCCTTCACATCTACCTTTCCAACCCCGACACCGCAATGTGCGCTTTCGAGACATACATCAAGGGTGTTTCTCCCTCTCTGTATCTCTATGATGCCGATGAAGAGGATTTCGTTTATGAGAGAGGTGATCGTCTGAAAAGAAAGCACAATGTTATCTTGATGAAGCACACCGCTCGCTATGGTGACGATGCATTCTATGTATCCATCACTGGTGAGGGCAACCCCACTTTCAGCAATGGTGAGGGTGAGCTCGTTACTCTGTATTTCGATGCAAGCAGCTTGGCTGACGGCCAGACCACTATCCAGTTGGTAGACGCTTTCGGTGTTACTAATGATAAAGTTGCTACCGGTTCTCACACCACATCTTGGTTCTTCAGCACTGATCAGATTGCTGCTGGCGAGAACAACGTAATCTTCACCAAGGCTGATGGCAAGGTTACCGGTATCGCTACCGCCACCACCGAGGATGTTGCTAAGGCTAAGTCCATCTACACCATCAACGGCACCAAGGTTACCGCTCCCCAGAAGGGTCAGATCTACGTAATCGACGGTAAGGTAGTTAAGTATTAATCCGCAAACAATTAGAAGCGGATATTCGCCACAATTCAGAAAAGGCCTTTATCCGTTTCAACCAAAAATCCCCGCAGGCATCGCGCCTGCGGGGATTTTGCGTGTTAGGGTGATTGTATTTATATGATAGGTGGGATTGTGTTTTTGTGATTGACCGGCGCTGTTTGCCGTGTTGTGGAATGTCGGTATTAATTGGACGGCGTTGCTGCTCGGTCTGACTTTGTGCGGGCTAAACGTAGCGCCCACCTTGCCCGCCACTAATAATATTTTGGGGGCTGGGGCGTGTCTATCTCCGGCAACAACTGGCGGATGAGGGGCAGCACGGTTTTCTTCAGCACTTTCTCGTTGAGGCGGTGCTCGCCCTCAAAGCGGAGGGCGTGAGGATAGTGCTTGCAGAAGAGGTCGTAGGTCTTTACGGTGGGGTCGTTGATGCCAAAAAGTCCCCAACACAGTTCCTTGTCCTCCGGCGTGATGCCGTCAAACTGGTGGCGCTCCATCTGATTGTGGTGCTGAATGATGTCGCGCGTGATGCGAAAGGTTTTCTGGTTGTCCTTGCGGCGATTAAAGAAAGGGTGTTCGCCGGTTTTGAGCACCTTGCTCATCGTAGACATATTGAAAGCGGGATTGACGCAGATACGCAGGAAGCCGCGCATCTGCTGGGCATACATGCCGCCCATGCTGGTGCCGATGATGAGGTCGGGCTGCTCGCGCTGGCAATAGTCCTTGAGGAAAGGGAGCGCCTCGGCTGGGTCTATGGGGATGTCTGGCGCCAGAATCTCGCATTGCGGCAACAGCTGGCGCAACAACTGCACCGTGCCGCTGCTCCCGCTGGAGCCAAAGCCGTGGAAATAGATGATTTTCATTTTGTGTTGTCGTTTGGAATTGGTAATATCGCGGTGTTGTTGTAAATTATTAATGCTGCATATTTTGGCGGATTAAGTAGGGGCGGATCAGCCGCATAGCGGCGTGTTATCCGCCCTACAACCGTCTCGATTGCTAAATGCAATCTGGACGGTTGGAAATAATAATTCGCCACGTAATATTATATTGCGCTAAAATGCAAACGAACACGTTAATCCTTGTTTTCCAATTGTTGTGATTGGATTCCAACCACAACAATTGTAGGGGCGGATAATACGCCGCTACGCGGCTAATCCGCCCCTACTTTATATTGTATACAGGAGAAATTTCTCCCTCCTACACTTTCACCTTGGCGCTTGTGGCCTTGGCATCGCTCACTACGGAAACCATATATACGCCCGCGGGCAGGGCAATGGTGGCGGAGGCATCGGAGGTGGTGAGCGCACTGACAACGCGGCCGCAGAGGTCGCGGATGACGATGCGCTTGGGCTGGTTGCCGCTATTGGCGGAGGAAACCGTTACGTTGCCCTTCTTGGCCTTGATACTGATGTCGGAGGTGTGGTGGGCGGCGGCAGAGCTCACGGCAGTGATGTCGCCTTTCTTAGAGAGGCGGAAGACGTTGGTGGCGTGGCTGCGCACACGGGTGGTGAAGCTGCCCTTCACGTCCGGCATGTCGGTTTGATTTTGCACATCGCGGCAGGTGTAGGTGCTGTCGGCGCAGAGCCCACCGATAACGGAGAGGTCGATGGTGGCGGTGAGCTCGTTGTTGTTGTCCATATTGGTAACAGATACGGCCACATCGCCGTTCTCGCAGTCTTTGGCGAAGATAACGAGGTTGCCGCGCTCGCTAACCAAATCGGCCTGCTGGCCCATGAGGTCTTGGTTGAGGGCAATCATCTCGGTATTTTTGAGAATTTTGTAATCGTCCTCGGTGAGGGTGTTGGTGCGGGGGTCGAACGTAAGATTGAGGGGCGAAGACCACATACACCACAGGGCAAACTGGGTGCGATATTCGTCTTGCGTCATGCCCGGGCCGGAGCCGCACAGGTCGTTGCTGCTCTTGCCCGTTCCGTGGAGGCCGGTGCAAAGCATATCGGCATCGTTAAAGCGATTGACGCCCTGATAAGCGGACAGGTTCTTCATATCGCGAATGCTCTGGACTACGCCCTCGCCAGTGCCGGAGCCGGTCCAGCAATCGCGCACGTCCTGCGAGATACGCCAGCAGACGCCGCCCACTTCAGCGCCCCATTTCCACGGTTCGCGCACGCCCCATTCGCATACAAAGAGGCGCGTGCCATAACCGGCGGCCTTATAAGCGTCGGCCTGTGTTTTATAGCGGTTCTTGCAAGTCTCCACATCGCTGGGCGCGTTGCAATAGTCGTTCTTTACGAGGTCGATATTCCATTCGGCGTAGGTTTTGGCATCGATGTCCTCGTAGCCGAAGGAGCCGAACGCGCCGGCGCAGGTCTTATTGGCGGCATCGGTGTAGAGACCGAAGTGCATTCCGTTTTGGTGGACGTAATCTGAGACGGCTTTAATGCCGTTGGGGAAGCGGGTGGCGTTGGGCCGTGGTGTGCCGTCGCTGGCGCGACTGTCGGCGTGCCATAAATCGTCCAGCATGATGTTGTTCCAGCCCACTTCATACAGGCCTTTGCTCTTAAACAGCTCCACCACCTGCTTTACGATTGCTTCGCTGATGTCGCGCTGCACGGCATTCCACGACATCCAGCCCATATAGGGCACTGGCAGGGGCAGCGAGTCGCTCACGGTGAGGTGGATGGGCTCGGTGGCGGTTTCGTCGCCATTGGTGACGGTGGCGTAATAGGTGTATTCGCCCGTCTGCTTCACCACTCCGTCCACAATCTTCCTTTCGGCGTTCCAAAAGAGACCTTCGGGCAATCCGCTCACGCTCACAGTGGCTTCGTTGCTGGAGGCGCGCACTTTGTGCATAAAGCGCACGCCGGGCTGTGAGAATACGGTGGTGGCGCACGCTAATTTAGAGGACAGTTCCTCCTCGCTGACGATGACGGGCTTGGTGGAGTTCTGCTCCTGGAATACCAGATAGGCGTTGGCCCAATCCACGTGGTCGTTCCAGTTGCCTTCGCCGTCCTTGCCGTTGGTGGTCTGGAGAAACAGGTATTTCCAGCCGTTTACGTCGGCGTGGATGTCCACGCTTCTGGTGCCGCCGGGCTTGCAGGAGATGGTGCCGCTGGCCACCACGGTGGTATCGCCGTCTTCGCTTTTCTTGTATACCAGATAATCAAACTCGCCGTGCTGCGTGCTGTTGATTTCATCGTCAATGCCGAGCGTGGCGTAGAAATCGGTGGTGGAACCGTTGATTTTGATTACTATCAATGAGGGGCCGTGGGTGCCTACGCCGCTGGCGTAGACGTTGCCGTTGATTTTAATGGGGTTGCCATTGACGGAGAGGTTGGCTTTTGGCGTGCCCCACCCGTAGGTGCTCTTGCTGATGTCCAGCGATGAGAGGGGAATATGCTCCAGCCCGTTTTGAGGGGCGGGAATTTTCAAGGTGTCTGCCGCTGCGCCGCCGGCTGTGAAAAGCAGAAGCGCTACCGTTGCTGCCGTCTTGATTTTTCGGAAGGCCGTTGTCATCCTGCGGATGATTAAGGTCTGGGAGTGTTTCATAATAAAGATTGTAGTTAGATTATATAATGACTTATGATTGTTTGATTTGGGTGATAAAAAAGTTTTTCTATGAAATATGTGGTAAATGGGCCACAAATTTAGAAATTATTTCCTGAATTTGAGGCTAATTGTTTGGAAAATTGGTAACTTTGCGCGATTTTTGATGACAACGGAAACAATAAACTAAATTTTTCTGACACAAGATGAACATTATCACAAAGACTGTCCAATTGCCCGACGGTAGGGAAATCTCTATCGAGACCGGCAAAGTGGCTAAGCAGGCCGATGGCAGTGCCGTGTTGCGTATGGGCAACACAGTTTTGTTGGCCACGGTATGCGCCGCCAAGGACGCTGTGCCCGGCACCGACTTTATGCCGCTCCAGTGCGATTATCGCGAGCAGTACTCCGCCGCCGGGCGTTTCCCCGGGGGCTTCACCAAGCGTGAGGGCCGCCCCAACGATTACGAAATCCTGACCTCCCGACTGGTGGACAGGGCTCTTCGTCCCCTTTTCCCCAGCAATTATCATGCCGAGGTCTATGTAAATATCATGCTGCTTAGCGCCGATGGCGTGGACCAGCCCGACGCGTTGGCCGGCTTTGCCGCCAGTGCCGCACTCGCCTGCTCCGATATTCCTATCGAGGCTCCAATCTCCGAGGTGCGCGTGGCTCGTATCAACGGCGAGTATGTTATCAATCCCACCACGCCGCAGATGCAGCAAGCCGACATGGATTTGATGGTGGCCGCCACTGCCGACAATATTATGATGGTGGAGGGCGAAATGAAGGAGGTGAGCGAACAGGATTTGCTGGGCGCTCTCAAGGCTGCCCACGATGCCATCAAACCTATGTGCCAACTCCAGATAGAGCTCTCCAAAGAGCTCGGCACTGACATCAAGCGCGAATATTGCCACGAGGTAAACGATGAGGAACTGCGCCAGCAGGTGAAAGACGAGTGCTACCAGCCCGCTTACGACGTTACCAAGCAGGGATTGGAGAAGCAGGCGCGCAGCGAAGCCTTCGAGAAAATCCGCGAGGACTTCAAAGCCGCTTATGCGGAAAAGCACGCAGAGCTCACCGCCGAGGAGCTGGAGGAGAAGAATGCAATGATCGATCGCTACTACAACGATGTGGAGCGCGATGCCATGCGCCGCTGTATTTTGGACGAGGGCATTCGTTTGGACGGCCGCAAGACCACAGATATTCGCCCCATCTGGTGTGAGGTGGGCTCTCTGCCAATGCCTCACGGCAGTGCTATCTTCACCCGTGGCGAGACACAGGCGCTGGCCACCTGTACTTTGGGCACAAAGCTCGATGAAAAATTGGTGGACAACGTGCTCGACAAGAGCTATATGAAATTCCTGCTGCATTACAACTTCCCGCCATTCTGCACCGGCGAGGCCAAAGCGCAGCGTTCCACCGGCCGCCGCGAGATTGGCCACGGCCATTTGGCTTGGCGCGCCCTGAAAGATATGATTCCCGAGGATTTCCCCTATACGGTCCGCGTGGTGTCGCAGGTATTGGAGAGCAACGGTTCTTCCTCCATGGCCACGGTTTGCTCCGGCACTCTGGCATTGATGGACGCCGGTGTGCCCATCAAGAAGCCCGTGAGCGGTATCGCTATGGGTCTGATTAAAAATCCCGGCGAGGACAAGTACGCCATTCTTAGCGACATCCTCGGCGACGAAGACCACCTCGGCGATATGGATTTCAAGACCACCGGCACAAAGGACGGTCTCACCGCCACCCAGATGGATATCAAGTGCGATGGTCTAAGTTATGAGATTTTGGAGAAAGCCCTGATGCAGGCAAAGGCCGGCAGGGAATATATCCTTTCCAAGCTCACCGACACCATTGCCGAGCCGCGTGCCGACTTTAAGCCTCAGGTGCCCCGTATTGTTGCCTTTGAGATTCCTAAGGAGTTTATCGGAGCCGTTATTGGCCCGGGCGGAAAGATTATCCAAGGCATGCAGGAGGATACCGGCGCCACCATCACCATCGATGAAGTGGATGGCGTGGGCAAGGTGCAGGTGTCTGCTCCTAACAAGGAGAGCATCGATGCTGCTGTCGGTAAGATCAAGGCTATTGTGGCCGTGCCCGAGGTGGGCGAAGTGTATGACGCCAAGATTACCAGCATCATGCCTTACGGTTGCTTCGTAGAATTCATGCCGGGCCGCGAAGGGTTGCTGCATATCAGCGAGATAGAATGGAAGCGCCTCGATACGGTGGAAGACGCCGGCTTGAAGGAGGGCGATACCATTACGGTGAAGCTTTTGGCTATTGATGAGAAAACTGGCAAGTACCGCTTGAGCCATCGCGCCCTGTTGCCGAAACCGGAAGGTTGGGAAGACCGTCCGCAGCGCCCGCGCCGTGGGCCGCGCCCCGAGCGCAACTTTGAGCATGGCGACCGCGGGTTTGACCGCCCTCGCCGTCATGACAATTTTGGTGGGCCGCGCCGCGATGATTTCAATCATCAGCGCGATGACGAATACCGCAATTCGCGCCGCGACGACTATGATAATCCTCGCCGCGATGACTATGATAATTCTCGCCGCGGCGACTCTGATGGCCCGCGTAACGACTGGAACTGATTTTTCATGATTGTCTATTTATAGACACATAGTATTTACTTATTTACATATGTTAGCCTCTTTTGAGGTTAGAGAGTGGAAGTTGCCTGTGAAGGTAGTTTCCACTTTTTTTTTGTGTCTTATTATAGGGGGAAAGGGGGGATTTATTCGGCAGATGAAAATTTTACGCGCAAGCGCAATATGTTGATTAAGCCTGCAGGAGCGGGCTTGCAGGCTTAAATGTGTGGGGAAATTACAAAATATCGGGCCTTTTCTGCAATTTCGGTTATTTCTTTCCCTCTTTGGGCCAACGACCGCTAAGCCACGGGGTGCGCTCAAAGAGAGGAGTAATCAGCCAACAGAAAATAAAGATGATTGTCAGCATCAGTAATACGTCTGGCACACTGCCGCGCAAACCGATGTGCATCAGTCGGGTGGTATTGCGGTAGATAAAGATGATGGGGAAGTGGAGCACGAAAAAGACCATCGAGTGCTCGCCGATATAATTGATTACCGGTATTCTGGGCAGCCTAATAGACAAGAGCAGCCCCGGCAGCCCGCACACTATCAGCACCGCATTTATGATTGCGCCCCACGTATGGCCGGAAAAATCGTTGGTGTGGATAGTGTATTGGCCGTGAAAAAATATATTGCCCGCCACAAACGCGCCCACCATCATTGCCGACACCACAAACGTCTTTTTCCTCCCTAAATATGTGAGCAGTTTCCGCCACCAGTGGCCCAAATAGAACAGAAATATCGCCATCGGCAGATTATTGAGGCTCATCCATAGAGGGTTGCCCTCCTTGTATAACCAATAGCTCACAAAGGGGAACAGCAGCACCAGATAATGGGTGTAGCCCAAGAACTTATACCGTTGGCGCTGCCTATCCTTAGGTTTGCACACCTTCTCTATAAAATGTACGCCCACGTACATCATATAAAAGGAGAACAAAAACCATATCGGAGGGTTGCCATAGAAATCGCTCACCTTATATACGTGCGCCCAAAGGAACCAAACCGGATTTCGGGTGTATTCGCCCTCCAGAAGAAAGTGGAATGTCCAGAATAATACGCTGCCAATCAGTCCGCATGTGAGGTAGGGCAGAAGCAGCCGCTTTGAACGGTCTTTTATCACGTCAATAGTGTTTCCGCTCACCGATTTATTGAAGTATCCGGCCTTGAAAAAGAAGAAGCTCATCAGATAGAAAGTCCATTCCATTATCTCTTTCCACCAGTCGTAGCCAATAAATCCCGTAACTTGGAATACATGAAGCACGACCATGCGAATAATACACAGGCCGCACAGGAAATCAAAGGTATGATTGCGTTGTTTCATGTTGGGGCTGCAAAATTACATAAAAATTGCGATATATAAAATTTTTATGTCCGCCATATCCGATTTATTTCCCACCATATCCGATTTATTCCCCATCTTATCCGATTTTTCGCCCTCGTGTTGAGATTTTTGCCCGAGATAGTTTGCGTTCACAGTGCTGTAACAATAACTAAACAGTACTGTAACA
>CAZQVW010000074.1:8957-11200 GCA_964596865.1 uncultured Bacteroidaceae bacterium | reverse complement strand
CACCTTGTCCTCGCTCATCTTTTTGCAGGCCAAGACGATGGGCATGATGTCCTCGTGGGAGGATTGCTCCTTGGCGTGGCGGCCGTGTTTGCGCAAATAGCGCAAGAGACTGAAGCGGTGGGTGCCTATGAAGGAGAAAAAGCGGCGTATCTCCTCCTGGAACACGATGACAAGGGCTATCATTCCCATGCTCACCAATTTATCCATGATGGTGCCCAACAATCGCATGTTCAATATCTGCGACACCACTATCCATACCACGATAAAGATAATGATGCCCGTGAAGATGTTGGCGGTATACGACCTCTTCATCAATTTATAGATGTAGAAGAGCATCGTAGCCACCAAAAGGATGTCGATTGCGTCTTTTATGGAAAAGGTGAGCATCTTATTTCATCATATTATAGATTTTCACAGCCTCCACGCATTCTTTCACATCGTGGACACGAAGAATGGCGGCGCCTTTCATAAGGGCAATGGTATTGAGCACGGTGGTGCCGTTCAATGCCTCCTGCGCAGTGGTATTCAATAGGCGGAAAATCATGCTCTTGCGGGAAATACCCACCAAAAGCGGGAGCCCAAATTCGTGGAGCTCCTCCATGTGAGCCAAGAGCTGGTAGTTCTGCTCCAAGGTCTTGGCGAAACCAAATCCGGGGTCGAGGATGATGTCGTTCACCCCGAGCTCGTGCAGGCGATTAATGCGCTTACTGAAATAAAGAGTGATTTCCCCCATCAAATCATCGTAATGCGGATTATTCTGCATGGTGCGCGGGTTCCCTTTCATGTGCATAAGAATATAGGGGACGTGCAAATCTGCCACCGTCTGGAACATATCCGCTCCGCTCTCGATGTAATCCAATTCGCCGCCACTAATATCGTTGATGATGTCGGCGCCATATTCCAACACACACATCTTTGCTACGTTGGCGCGGAAAGTGTCGATAGAAATCGGGGTATTAGGCGCTACGCGATTGATAATGCTTAGCCCATGACGCAGACGCGCCATCTCCTCCTCCTCACTAATGTCCTCCGCCCCGGGACGGGAGGAATACGCACCTACATCAATAAATGCTGCGCCCTCTTCCACAACCTGTTGGGCGCGCTCGGCAATCTCTTTCTCGGATTGCTTGCGACTTTGGGCGTAGAAAGAATCCGGCGTAACGTTGATTATGCCCATCACCTTGGGTGAACCGAGATCCATCAGTGCGCCGCGGATATTAATCGTGCTGTTCATTGGGAAATTTAGGGGTTGTGTGGCTGGAAAATCACCATGGCGGCAACGCACTGCCCTTGTGAGAATACTGCACTAACTCTATGTCAAACACAAGGGTGGAATAAGCCGGCACACCTGTGCGATTTTCGCTACCGTATGCCAAAGAATAGGGCACATAGACGCGCCACATGTCGCCTATGTGCATAAATTGCAATGCCGTGGCCAGTCCGCGCACCGTATTAGACACCATAAAGGTGCTGGGCACGCCAGTGATGTGATTGAAGATGCGATCGGGCAGGTTTGACTGGCCACTGTGGTCAAAAATGTTGCCTTCCGGGTGAATATCTGTGGGAATTAGGCGCCCGAGGTAGAAGACGCGCACCGAATCGGTGCTAAGAGGTGTTCCGCTTCCGCTACCTTCTTTCAATATCTGCACGTAAATGGAGTCTGTGGCGGTATTGGTGGTTGCCGCGGGGGTCAAAGAATAACTTAGGTAGGTGCGCCAAGCCGTGTGCTCGCCCCAATTGTCGCCAAATGCGGCTTTTGCCACTGCAATGCTGTCTAAAGCCGCGTTTCTCACCGAGGTAAAATAGGCTTCGTTGCGGCTTTTCCAATTTTCGTACTCGTTCTTATTGTCGGAATTGCTGTCGGAGCACGAAAAGAGCGTGCTCATTACCAGTGAGGCCACGGCAATAAAGGAAATCAAGCGTCTTGTCATGTCTAAGATTGGTGGGAGAGTTTTCTGTCTCTTTGTTTATAACAATCTATTGCGATATTTTAATATTTAATGCGGCAATGGTATCCAATAAAAACAGCATTTGCCCTCGCTAAACCTATGTTGCAAACCGATAACTCTGCATCTGCTTTTGCTTGTTCTGCATCTGCTTTTGCTTATTCTGCAACTGCTTTTATTTGTTCTGCAATGCTGATTGGTAACTCTGCATCTGCTTTTGCTTGTTCTGCAATGCTGATTGGTAACTCTGCATCTGCTTTTGCTTGTTCTGCATCTGCTTTTGCTTATTCTGCAACT
>CAZQVW010000074.1:0-8857 GCA_964596865.1 uncultured Bacteroidaceae bacterium | reverse complement strand
GCTTTTATTTGTTCTGCAATGCTGATTGGTAACTCTGCATTTGCGCTCATTAGACCGCGGTGAAGTGGCAGATACTGCCGTTTTGTTAGATATTCACCTTGCGCAAGAGTGAGATAAGGCTCACTTTCTCTTCTACAATGGAGCGCAGTTCGGCGATAGGCACGCGCTTTTGCTCCATAGTGTCGCGGTCGCGTAGGGTTACGGTGTTGTCCTTGAGCGTATCGTGGTCAATGGTGACGCAATAGGGCGTGCCGATGGCGTCTTGGCGGCGATAGCGCTTGCCGATGGTGTCTTTCTCCTCGTATTTGCAGTTGAAATGGAATTTCAGTTCGTTCATAATCTCCTGAGCCTTCTCGGGCAGGCCATCTTTCTTGACCAGCGGGAGCACAGCCAGCTTTATCGGCGCGAGGGCTGCGGGCAGATGAAGCACCACACGGGTGTCGCCGCCCTCCAAAGCCTGCTCTTCGTAGCTATGACACATCACGGAGAGGAACATCCTGTCTACGCCGATGGAAGTCTCGATTACATAAGGAGTATAGCTGCGATTCTCCTCGGGATCAAAGTACTCTATCTTTTTTCCGGAGAATTTAGCGTGCTGTTTGAGGTCGAAATCCGTGCGACTGTGGATTCCTTCCACTTCTTTGAAGCCAAACGGCATCTTAAACTCGATGTCTGTGGCGGCGTTGGCGTAATGGGCCAGTTTTTCGTGGTCGTGGAAACGGTAATTCTCGTCGCCGAAGCCCAGAGCCTCGTGCCAACTGAGGCGTGTCTGCTTCCAGCGCTTAAACCACTCCATTTCTGTGCCAGGCTTCACGAAGAATTGCATCTCCATCTGCTCAAATTCCCTCATACGGAAGATAAACTGGCGCGCCACAATCTCGTTGCGGAATGCTTTGCCGATTTGGGCGATGCCGAATGGGAGCTTCATGCGCCCTGTCTTCTGAACATTTAGGTAATTCACAAAGATACCCTGTGCTGTCTCGGGACGGAGGTAGATTGTGGAGGCGCCATCGGCCGTGGAGCCCACCTCGGTCTTAAACATGAGGTTAAACTGGCGCACGTCTGTCCAATTGCGAGTGCCGCTGATGGGGTCTGCAATTTCTTCATCGAGGATAATCTGGCGCAGTTCGGTGAGGTCCATCTTTTGCATGGCGTTTTTATAGCGTTCGTGCAGGGCATCACGCTTGGCGGCGAGTTCTTGGATGCGGGGATTGGTCTGGCGGAACTGCTGTTCATCGAAAGCCTCCTTAAAACGCTTCTTGCCTTTCTGTACTTCCTTTTCAATCTTCTCGTCATACTTGGCAATCTGGTCTTCTATCAGTACATCGGCGCGATAGCGCTTTTTGGAGTCGCGGTTGTCGATGAGAGGGTCGTTGAATGCGTCTACGTGTCCGCTGGCCTTCCACACAGTGGGATGCATGAAGATAGCGGCATCGATACCTACGATATTATCGTGGAGGCGCACCATGCTATCCCACCAATATTGCTTTATATTGTTTTTCAGTTCCACACCGTTCTGGCCATAGTCGTAAACTGCTCCCAATCCATCGTAGATGTCGCTGGAGGGGAACACAAAACCATATTCTTTACAGTGGGAAACAATTTTCTTAAATACGTCTTCTTGAGCCATGATGATCTATGTTGTTTGTTTGCTGTTGCTTTTGCAGTGCAAAGTTAATGCTTTTTTCATTATCGGCCTCTTTTGTGTGGGGAGTCTGATAATATTATGTAGGAATGAGGTTTATTCTTTGTGTGTGGTCTCTTATTCCAAGAAATCCAAGAAATCCTTAATGTTGGTGTTGAATCCGTAGGCAGGCTTGAGCGGTTCGCCCTCGGGCGAGGTGATGACATAGAATGGTTGAGCGTTTGCGCCGAAGCGATGCCTCTGCAGGTAGCTCCATTTATCGCCTATTGTGCGCAGGGTGTAGACCTTGCCTCTTTCCTTTACCTTAATATGTTTGGGCAGGGGCTCTCTGTCGTCCACAAAGAGGGAGATAAGGATATAGTCCTTCTTCAGTTTGGCAGCCACTTCGGGGTTATTCCACACGGTCTGCTCCATCTCGCGGCAATTCACGCAGCCAAATCCGGTGAAGTCGATCAATACGCGCTTGCCTGTCTTGCGCGCATAGGCCATGCCTTCTTCATAGTCGCGGAAGTTGGCTTCCACGTTATTGTCCTTTAAGATATGTATGCGCTGCGTGTACATAGGGGGAGTAAATGCGCTGATGGCTGGCAGGGGCTTGCCCAAAAATCCGGGCACCATGTACGCGCCAAATAATAAGCTCACCACGCCGAGGGCAATTTCCCAATGCCTGCGGTGTTGGAAGATACGGCGTATGCCGGTGGCCGCTTTATCTCTCGGTCCGTCGATTGGCAATCTCAATACCCCCAGTAGATACAGCCCCAGCATCACTGCCAGCAATATCCATATCGCAATAAACACTTCGCGCGGCAAGATATGCCAACCGTAGGCCATGTCTGCCACGGAAAGGAACTTCAATGAGAAAGCTATCTCCACGAAGCCCAAAATTACTTTCACCGAGTTCATCCAACTGCCGCCTCTTTTCACTTTCTTCATCCATTGCGGGAAGAGGGCAAACAGAGTGAAGGGCAGCGCCAGCGCCAGTGCAAATCCCAGCATACCTATTAGTGGGCCAATTATATTGCCCATCGTAGATACTTCCACCAGAAGAAATCCCACTATCGGACCTGTGCAGGAAAAGGACACCAGCGCGAGGGTGAAGGCCATGATAAAGATGCTTAATAGTCCGGTGGTGGACGCGGCTTTCTTGTCGGCCTTGTTGCTCCACGACGAGGGCAATTCCAATTCAAAGAAGCCGAAGAAGCTCAATCCGAATACCACCAGCAGGAGGCAGAAAAAGATGTTTACTATCGCATTTGTGGATAAGGAATTAAGGGCTGACGCTCCGAACAGCAGTGTTATCAGTAATCCCAAACCTACGTATATCACCACGATGCTGGCTCCGTAAAGCAGGGCATCCCTTACGCCCTTGTTGGTGCGCAGAGGTGCGCCTTTTTTATTCTGTGCGGGGGCATTGTCAGCATCTGCGGGGGCGTTGTCAGCATCTGTTTTGGCCTGTTTCTCGGCGCGCTTCAGGAAAAAGCTCACCGTCATCGGGATAATCGGCCACACGCACGGAGTGATGACGGCAATCAAACCGCCCAATACGCCCATTATGAATATCCACCACAGACTATTGCCGTGAGTGCCGCTCATGGAGGAGGCATTGGCGCCTTGCGCTTTGTCAAGGGCCTGCAGCTTCTTTGTCTTGCTGCTCCAAAGCGCACTGTCAGTTTCCTTGCCGAGAACATGGGCGGGATCAAAAGTGCTTAATTCTTCGGCCGAGGCGGAGACAGCGGTATCTGCTTGGTCTTCATCCTGATTAGTTTCCTCCGTGGCCACTACCAATTCTTCCTGCGAGGCCTCGCCCGCACGTTCTCCCTTCACCTCCACGTCTACCGAGGTGGGCGGCAAACAACTGTGGTCGTTGCACGCGCCGTATTCCATGTAGCCCTTCAGACTATACTCTTTGCCCGTTATTTCCAGCACCTGCCGGAAGGTGGCAGTGCCCTCAAAGAAGCTCACCTCCATATTAAATACGGGGTCCATCTTCTTTACGGCGTGGCCCACCGGTTGCAGGCCACCTTTCGCGCGAATGCCCTTGGCTTCGTCCACATGGAACGATGCCGGTGTGGGGCCGCCCGCGCCAACATCGGTGGAATAGACGTGCCAGCCCGGGTCTATACTAAGATGAAAGGTGAGGACGATTTCTTTCTCTCCTTTCTTCTCTTGCTTTACGTTCACCGTAACGGGTTCTTCCCATTGCGCCGCAGCGCCAACACACGAAAGTATCAGTGTCAGCAGGATAAATATCTTTTTGATAGTGTTCACGGTATTTCCTCTTACTTAAATGCTTGTGATAAGCGATTATATGTTTGATGTTGTCTATATAATAATAAGGTGTACCGCATTTGTGCTTTTAATTGTCCTTTTTAGAATTGCGAATACGTATATCCTATTCCAAAAGTGCACACCAAGGCGGCATATTTCAGTGTATTCTTCCCTGCAAAGGTACATATAAATTCTTATATTCCCAAATTTCTGCCGAAGACAGATGGCCAAAACAACTGAAAGGTGAGTATGAAATAGAATGGAAACTGGATATTCCCAGTTTTCTCGAATACTATTCCCACTATATGTCGCTGGCAGGCATGGAGCGCGCCACCGGCATCAATCAAAAGCAGCTGTCCAACTATCTGAACCATCGGGCTGTGCCCAGACGCAAACAGGCCGACCGCATTCAGGCAGGAATACACAAATTTGCTGCGGAATAAATGAGCATAACGCTCTGATTCTTTACTTTTTATTACACAAAAGGTGGAAAGTCTCCGGCGCACAACGCGCTGGAGACTTTTTGTTTTTGTACAAATCTTTTTCTGCGTGCATACATCAATCTGCGTAGAGCGATGACGAAATGAATGACAATGGAAAAGTTCTATATTATAGTAATTGTTGGTGTCCGGTAAAACAAGAAGGTCTTTGTATTTGCCATGTATGGGCGAATTAGCCTAAAACAATGGGAGGTTATCATGCTAAGACGCCTTATATAGCGATATATTGCCCAGTTTGTTTTTTTAAGGGCACCGAGAAACAAGAATTTTCCCGAGAAAAGGCCAACGCACCGAAGGGAACGCTGCTGCGCACCGAAGGGAACGCTGCTGCGCACCGAGGGGAGCGTTGCTGCGCACCGAATGAAACGTTGAAATAATCAGGGCATTTTCCGGCGTTATTGCGCGATTTCTATGTGGGAGAAGCCTAATCTCCAGCGTTATCGCGCAATTATTATATGGCAAAAGCCGATTTTTGTGTGAAAGAAGTGGGATTTCCCGCTCTATCCCAACACTACGTCTAATACCATCATCAAAATAAAACCAATGGCGAAGCCCACCGTGGATAAGTTGCTGTGGCGCCCTTGCGAGGCCTCGGGAATCAGTTCTTCCACCACCACATACAGCATTGCGCCCGCAGCAAAGGCCAGCATATAGGGCAGGAGCGGTTCCAGCATCGAGGCCAGCAAAATTACTAAGACTGCTCCTATGGGTTCCACCACACCGCTGAGAGTGCCCATCACAAAGGCTTTCAGTTTACCGCCCCCAGCGGCGCGCATGGGCATAGAGATAATAGCGCCTTCGGGGATATTCTGTATTGCTATGCCTATCGACATCGCCATCGCCGCCATGGGCGAGATGAGGTCGCCGTTTTGCATAGCTCCTGCGATGACTACGCCCACGGCCATGCCCTCGGGGAAATTGTGAATCGTTACGGCCAGTGAGAGCATGGCCGTGCGCGAGAGGTGGGCGTGGAGACCCTCGGGGCGTTTGGCTCCCACGTGGAGGTGGGGCGTGAGTGTGTCTATCAAAAGGAGAAATCCCATGCCCGCGATGATGCCTACCGCGGCGGGCACGACCCTAAAAGCCGAGGCTGTCCCGCTGGCCGCATCGCTCAGCGAGCCATCGCCGCCTATTCCCCACGTAGAGGCCATTTCCATGCTGGGCAAGATGAGCGACCAGATAGATGCCGCCACCATCACGCCCGAGGCGAAGCCCAACAGCGTTTTTTGCAATAGCGGTGGCATCGAGTTGCGCATTAAAAACACAAATGCTGACCCAATTGTTGTACCAAGAAGCGGTATCAGTATGGCTATTATCACTCCAGTCATGGCTTGCGAATATTACGGTTGGAAAAGAGGGAAACAGGTTGCTAATTTTGTGGGGCTTTATATATAATTGCTGTGGCTTTATATATAATAAGGTGCTCAGCTAATGAAAAGCACAATAATGAGTGGGGTCTACTATCTGGCGATACTTGTCTATCACTTGTTTGAAGTCCTCCCACACGGGGCGTTTGAGGGCGGGATTGCGCAATAGGGCGGAGGGATGATATGTGGGCATCACCCAGTGGCCTTGCCACTCTATCCATTGGCCGCGCATGTGGGAAACGTGGGCATCGGCGTTGATTAATCCCTTTACGGCCGTGGTGCCTAATAATACTATGATGGCGGGATTGATTATTTCGATTTGTTTTAGGAGCAACGGCAGGCAGGCTGCGCGCTCTTGGGGCAAGGGGTCGCGGTTTTGCGGTGGGCGGCACTTTACTATGTTGGCAATAAAGGCGTTGCCCGTATCCCATAATCCGTAGCGCCGCTCATTGTCGTTGGAGGCCGCGCCGCGCGAGAATCCCGAGGCGGCCAGAATCTTATCCAGCAACTGGCCCGATGCTCCTACGAACGGGCGGCCCTGCATGTCCTCGTAATAGCCCGGCCCTTCGCCGATACACATCAGTTGGGCGTAAGGATTTCCCTCGCCCGCCACAGCATGATGGCGAGTACTGCACAATGGGCATCGTGTGCAGGTCTTCACATACTCGCTGATGCGGCGCAGCATGTCGATATTGGGGCGCTCCTTCTTTTCTGTCATTTGATGATTGAGAGGCTCGCCTATGGTTTGATGGCGAGAAAGGCTTTATTAAACAATCTGTCTGATGCATCGCCCACAAGCACGGTGAATCCTCCTGGCTCCACCGTCCATTGGTGCGCATTCTCGTCATAAAAACTGAATGCGTCCCTGCCAATGGTGATGGAGACGTCTCGTGCTTCCCCCGCCTCCAGAAAAATTTTCTTAAAGCCCTTTAATTCCTTGTAGGGACGGTCTACACTGGCTTCGTCATCGTGGATATAAAGTTGGATTACGTCGGCTCCGGCGCGGGTGCCGGTGTTGCGAATGTTGATGGTTACCTCCAAACTGTCGTCCGCCCCGATGCGCTGGGATGAAAGGCGCAAATCCGTCAGTTCAAACGAGGAATAGCTCAATCCGTGGCCGAAAGCAAAGAGGGGCGTGGTATGATGAGCGTCCGCCCAGCGGTATCCCACGTAAATGCCCTCCTTATATTCTTCGTCAATGATTTTCTGACCGGCGTTGGGCGTGCCCTCGGGCTCGGGATTGGCGCGCCAAGTGCCTGGATAGGTGTTTAGTGAGTGAGCCCCTACATCGTTAAGAGATTTGGGCCAAGTGAAGGGCAGTTTCCCCGCGGGATTAATATCGCCGCAAAGGACGGCTGCCAATGCGGTGCCGGCTTCCGAGCCCAAATACCAGCCCTGCACCACGGCCGCCACCTTGTCTATCCACGGCATGGCCACAGGGTTGCCCGTGAGATTGACATAGATTACGTTTTTGTTGGCATCGGCCAGCGAAGATATGAGTGTGTCCTGATTATAAGGGAGATTATAGGTGCTGCGGTCGCTTCCCTCGCAATCCAACCCATTGCTCTTGTTCATTCCGCCGAAAATAATCACGTAATCTGCGCCCTTGGCTTTCTTTACGGCGTCTTTTATCAAACTGGAGGCGGAGCGCGGTTCGTAGAGGTGCTGACCGGTGCTCACTTCGTTGTAAACGCTGGTGGTATCGCCCACATATCCGCGCTCATAGTCCACATCGGCCTTGCCCTGCAAGCGCTTTCGCAATGCGGGCAGGGGAGTAACCTCGCGCTGCACCTTGAGCGACGACGAACCGCCGCCCACAGTCAGCATCTTTACGGCATTTTCGCCCACCACAAGGATGCGCGGGTGATTCTGGGTGTTCAGCGGCAAAATATCCCCCTCGTTTTTCAGCAGGACAACGCCCTCTTGGGCAATCTTCTCGGCAGCAGCGTAATGCTCGTCGGAACAAAGCGAACCAAAGCCCTTATGCGGCGCCATCGATGTGCGATACATCAGTCTTAACACGCGGCGCACCTTCTCATTCAGGCTCTCTACAGAGTATTTGCCCTGAAGAATGCCGTTTAGATAGGGATTGGCCAAATAAAAGTTGTCGCAAGGATTATTGCGCCCCACATTTTTCCAATCTATGTAGGTGCCAAATTCCATATCGAGGCCGTTAAGGACTGCCTGGTCGGTATTATTCACCGCGCCCCAGTCGCTAACCACCACGCCATCGAAATGCCAGTCGCGCTTGAGGATATTATTCAGCAATATGTGGTTGTGGCTGCAATGCTCGTCGTTATAAAGATTATAGGAGCCCATCACTGCCCACACGTGCCCCTTTTCCACGGCAGTCTTAAAGGCAGGAAGATAGATTTCGTGGAGCGCGCGCTCGCTTACGCGGACATTCACGCAGGTGCGGTAGCGCTCATCGTTGTTTAGGCAGAAATGTTTCACGCAGGCGGCCACACCGTTGCTTTGCATTCCGCGGATATAGCTTGCGGCCACGTCTCCGGCCAAAAGCGGGTCCTCGCCCAGGTATTCAAAGTTGCGCCCGCCCAGCGGTGTGCGCAATATATTCACGCCCGGCCCCAGAATCATATTCTTATGCCTGTAGAGCGCTTCTTCGCCCAAGCTACGGCCATAGAGATAAGCCACCTCGGGGCTCCACGTGGCGGCAAGGCACGTCAGTGCGGGGAAAGCCACGCACGAATCGTTGGTCTGGCCCGCTTGATTCCACTCATACCATTTCACATCGGGCCTCACTCCGTGTGGACCATCGTCTGTCCAAAAATCGGGGATGCCAAGGCGCGGCACGCCCTTGCTGGAAAATGTGCTTTGACCGTGGATAACGCCGATTTTCTCCCTCAGCGTCATGCGGTTAAGGGCGTCTTCTATGCGTTCCTCCACATCTTTGGAATTATCCATGTAAGCGGGCACGGCATTCGAATACGCGGGCGCGGCGTTCTCCTGTTGCGACATCGCTGTGAGCGACAGCCACAGCGCCGGCACCACAATAGATAGCAAATGGCGGTAGTTAATCATAAAAGACTCGGTTTGGGAATTGCGTTTCTCTTGAT
>CAZQVW010000073.1:0-11416 GCA_964596865.1 uncultured Bacteroidaceae bacterium | reverse complement strand
GTGCTCCTTGATAATACAGTGCTTCCGCTTGATATTAGAATCGTGCTCCTTGATATTGCAATGCGGTGTTGAAATAAAGAGGGCGCTATAATATATAATAAGGTGGGGTGGTGGAAGCGCGAGGGCGATGGAAGAAAAAAATAGGCCGTGAAGCATTTTTCTTTCCGAATTTAGTGGAAATTTGAAAATGTTGTTATATCTTTGTTTTAGATATTAAGCAGGGCGCTTCCCAAAGGGCGGAAAGCACTGCCGGTTTTAACTGTATTAGCTATGCCAGACGATAAGGGTATTCTCCAGTGCCTGAAGCATTATTTTGGCTTCGACAAGTTTAAGGGTGACCAATTACAGGTCATCCGCAACGTGCTTGAAGGTAATGACACCTTTGTCTTGATGCCCACCGGTGGCGGCAAATCGCTTTGCTATCAACTGCCGGCTTTGATGATGGAGGGCACGGCGGTGGTGGTGTCGCCGCTGATAGCGTTGATGAAAAATCAGGTGGACGCCCTGCGCGCGCAGGTGGAGGAGAATTATTTAGCTCATTTTATGAACTCCACCCTTTCGCGTAGCGAATTGCAGGAGGTGCAAAGCGATGTCCTTTCCGGCAGAACCAAACTATTATATGTGGCTCCCGAGACGCTCACCAAGCGGGGCAACGCCGATTTCTTTAGTAAGGCCAATATCTCATTCTATGCCGTGGACGAGGCTCACTGTATCTCTGAATGGGGCCACGATTTCCGCTATGAATACCGCTATATCCGTCCGGCCATCAATATCATCACTCTATTGAAATACGGCATTGGGGATGACGTGCTGGAGCCCTTTGGACTTTTGGATAAGAAGGTGAGAGCTTCCTTGTTGGCCAACTCATTCTCTGTGGGTGATTTCAAAAGACTGGTGCTTCAGGTTATTGGCAAGACTGACAACGCTGACGAGGATTCAGAACAGGTCAATCAGCCCCCCACGGAGGAAGATAAGAAATGGGCCGGACTGTTTGCTTGCGTCTTCGGCGATGTGGAAAGGTCGGTGAAGGAGCAATCTTGTTCGGTGGACGCCATAGCCCCATTCTTCGACAAGCCTGTGCCCAAGGAATACGCCGCGGAAATGGCCATAATGAAGGAGGTGTACACCAATCTCTGTAAAATCATCGCCACCTCCGCCAAGCGCCCGCCCATTATGGCGCTCACTGCCACTGCCACCGACAAGGTGCGCCTCGACATCAAGAAAAACCTCGGTATCCTCGATGCCAAGGAATATAAGAGTTCGTTCAACCGCCCCAACCTCTATTATGAGGTGCGCCCCAAGACGCCTAATGTGGATAAGGACATCATCAAATTTATCTCTGCCCGCCCCAGAAAGAGCGGAATCATCTATTGCTTGAGCCGCAAGGAGGTGGAGAGATTGGCGCAGGTGCTGGTGGCAAACGGAATCAAGGCCGCTCCCTACCACGCCGGACTGGATGCCGCTGACCGCTCCCGCACTCAAGATGATTTCCTTACAGAAAAGGTGAAAGTAATTGTGGCCACGATTGCTTTTGGCATGGGAATTGATAAGCCCGATGTGAGATATGTCATCCACTTTGATATGCCCAAATCTCTGGAGGGCTATTATCAGGAGACAGGCCGTGCCGGGCGCGATGGCGGTGAAGGCTACTGCTTGGCCTTCTATTCGCGAAAAGATTTGGAGAAATTAGAAAAATTTATGGAAGATAAGCCCGTTAACGAGCAGGATATCGGGCGCCAATTATTAAAAGAAACAGCTACTTACGCAGAATCCTCTGTTTGTCGCCGCAAACTACTACTACATTACTTCGGTGAAGAATACAACCAGGACAACTGCGCAAATTGTGACAATTGTAAAAATCCTAAACAAAAAGTGGAAGCAAAAGAAAAACTTATCGACATTATAGAGGTGGTGCTCGAAATCAAGGAGCACTTTTCTGAAGAGCACGTGTTGGATATTATCATGGGCAATGAGACCGATGATGTGCAGGAATACAAGCACGATGAATTGGAGCTCTTCGGAGTGGGAGAAGACGACGACCGCCAAGTATGGCAATCTGTGATACGCCAGGCTGTGCTCAACGAATATTTGGATAAGGACAAGGAAAATCAAGGCACTCTCAGAGTTACGGCCAAAGGAAAGAAATTTCTGAAGAATCCTCATAGTTTCACCGTTACCATTGACTCTGATTTCGATGAAGACGACAATGTGGCCTTCGGCGAAGACAAGGCCGTGGACCCCGTGCTGTTCCAAATGTTGGTGGATCTGCGCAACAAGGTGGCCAAGGAGAAAGGCAAACCGCCATACGTCATCTTCCAAGACCCCTCGCTCGAAGCTATGGCCACCACTTACCCCATCACCTCCGAAGAACTATTGAATATCCCGGGTGTGGGCGCCGGCAAGGTGAAAAAATACGGTAAGGAATTTCTGGAGCTCATCAAGCGCCATTGCGAAGAAAACGATATTGAGCGCCCCGAGGATTTCCGCATACGCACAGTGCCCAATAAATCCAAGCTCAAAATCAATATTATCCAAAATATCGACCGCAAGGTGGACCTTGACGATTATGCCGAGGCCAACCGCATTGATTTCGATGAACTGCTGGACGAAATAGATTCCATCGTTTATTCCGGCACAAAAATCAACATAGATTATTTCGTAGACGCCGTGATTGACGAAGATAAAATCGAGGATATCTACGATTATTTCAATACAGCCGATACCGACGATGTGGAGACGGCCAAAGATGTCCTCGGCGATGATTTCACCAAGGAGGAAATCCGCCTTGTTCGCATCAAATATCTCTCCGACAACGCCAACTGATTTATTCTTGCCGACTGAATGTATTAAAAAAAGTTGCAATGGGCGGATATGTGAAAAGAAAGAAGTAACTTTGCGTGCAATAAATTTCCGAACTTCTATGAATTCATTTATTGCAGACAAGGTAGTGTCAGAGGGATTGACCTACGATGATGTTCTTCTTATTCCCGCTTATTCCGAAGTGTTGCCCCGTGAGGTGAAGCTCGCCACACGCTTTTCCCGACACATCAATCTTAACATTCCTTTTGTTACCGCAGCCATGGATACCGTTACGGAATCCACTATGGCCATCGCTATCGCCAGAGAGGGCGGTATCGGCGTGATTCATAAGAATATGTCGATTGAGGAACAGGCTCGCCAAGTGGCTATTGTCAAGCGTGCTGAAAATGGTATGATTTATGATCCCATTACCATCCGCCGCGGAAAGACAGTGGGCGATGCTCTGGCTTTGATGAGCGAATATCATATCGGTGGTATCCCCGTGGTGGACGATGAACAGCATCTTGTGGGCATTGTTACCAACCGCGACCTCCGCTTTGAGCTCAATACCTCGAAGCTCATCGATGATGTGATGACAAAGGAAAACCTTGTTACCACCGATCAGCAGACCGACCTCTCCTCTGCCGCCCGCATTCTTCAGGAGCACAAGATTGAGAAACTGCCTGTGGTGGGCAAGGACGGCAAGCTCGTGGGCTTGATTACCTATAAGGACATCACAAAAGCGAAAGACAAGCCTATGGCCTGCAAAGACGACAAAGGTCGCCTGCGTGTGGCTGCCGGTGTGGGTGTTACCAATGATACCCTCCTGCGTATGGAGGCTCTGGTGAAAGCCGGTGTAGATGCTATCGTTATCGACACTGCTCACGGTCATAGCAAGGGCGTGATAGACAAGGTAAGGGAGGCTCGTGCCGCCTTCAACGACATAGAATTGGTAGTGGGCAATGTGGCCACCGGTGAAGCCGCCAAGATGCTGGTAGACGCGGGCGCCGATTCCATTAAGGTGGGCATTGGCCCGGGCAGTATCTGTACCACCCGCGTTGTGGCCGGTGTGGGTGTGCCCCAGCTTTCCGCTATCTATGATGTGGCCCAGGCTCTTAAGGGCACCGGCGTGCCTATGATTGCTGATGGCGGATTGCGCTACAGTGGTGATGTGGTGAAAGCTTTGGCTGCCGGTGGCGACTGCGTGATGATTGGCTCATTGGTGGCCGGCACCGAGGAATCCCCGGGCGAGACCATTATTCTTAATGGCCGTAAGTTTAAGACCTATCGCGGCATGGGCTCATTGGAAGCTATGGAGAATGGTAGCAAGGATCGCTACTTCCAAAGCGGAGTGGTGGAAGCCAAGAAATTGGTGCCGGAGGGCATTGCCGGACGTGTGCCTTATAAAGGCACGGTGCAGGAAGTGATTTATCAACTGGTGGGCGGATTGCGCTCGGGCATGGGCTATTGCGGCGCTGCCACTATCGAGGCTCTGCATAATGCCAAGTTCACAAAGATTACTCATGCCGGTGTTTTGGAAAGCCACCCCCACGACATCACAATTACTTCCGAAGCCCCCAATTACAGTAGGCCGGAATAAGTCCATATCTTCGGATTCGCCCCTTTTGCTTGCCTTTCCATGAAATTTAGACTGTCACTTTGCCTTATTATTTCCCTGCCCGCTATGATGATGGCGGAAAGGAGTGGTGAGCATTTGGACGTATTACCAAGCGGCGTAACGGCGGATAATGACCCCGTGGTTATGACGGTGGGTAATAGGCAGGTTACGCGCGCCGAATTTGAGTATGCGCTAAACAAGAACTACAAATCGCCAGCAGAAGTCAGCGAGAAGGATATTAAGGACTATGCCGACATCTATGCGGTGTATCTGATGAAGGTGCAGGCCGCCAAGGATATGAGGTTGGACACGCTCTCGTCTTTCTTGCAGGAGTTTCGCAAATACAGAGACATCCAGTTGCGGCCTTTTGTCTATGACTCCCTTTACGCCGACTCGGTGGCGAGGAGGGTCTACGATGTGATGCAACAGAGTGTGGGCGACAGCGATCTTCTGCATGTCTCCCACATCCTTTTGTCTTTGCCCCAGAATGCAGACAACTCTTTCATTTCCCGCCAAAAGCAGAGAGCCGATTCTTTATGCAATGTGCTGGATAATGGTGGCGATTTCCATGATTTGGCGCGGCGCTTCTCCCAAGATCAGAAGTCCGCTCCTAATGGTGGCGAGCTCCCGTGGATTGGGCCTGCCCAGGTGATTCCCGAATTTTGGGATGCGGCCACTTCTTTGCAGGTGGGCCACTATTCCAAGCCGGTGCTCACGGCAGTGGGTTACCATATTATCCTGCTTGAGGGCCGCAAGAAGTTGGAGCCATACAATCAGAAGAAAGCGGAGATCCTCTCTGCCCTCAACCCCCGCGGATTGCAAGCTGACGCTGCCGAGCATGAAATAAATCGATTGGTGAAGGAAAGCGGTGGCAGGCTCAATAGGGAACAGGTGGTCCAGCAGATTGAGGCCAAGGCGGTGAATGCCATGCCGCGATTGAAGTATCTGATTGAGGAATACCATGATGGCTTACTTTTCTACGAGGTGAGCAATAGGGTGGTATGGGATGCTGCTGCCAAGGATGTGAAAGGGCAGACCGAGTATTTCAAATCTCATAAGAACGATTACAAATGGGATGCTCCCCGCTTTCGTGGTTATACCTATCGCGCCAAGAGCCGTGAAATGTTGCACACGCTCAAAAAAATCCTTAAGCGTTGTAAAGATGACGAGGGGCTCGATCTTGTGAAATCCAGTCTGCCAAAAGATTCTCTCAATAGTGTGAGGGTGCATTTCGGTGTGTATAAGCAGGGTGATGACCCCGTGGTGGATTACCTCCAATTTGTTACAGGCAAGGAGCCTAAGAAAAATTCCGTTATTCCCTATTATGGCACGGTGGGCAAGATGCTTAAGAAGCCCAAAAGCCTTATCGACGTGAAAGCCCTCGTGATTACGGATTATCAAAACCAATGCGAAAAAGAATGGGTGAAAGAATTGCGCCAGAGATACCCTTATACGGTGGATGAGGCCGTTCTCTCCACGGTAAACCGCCATTAACCTTTTCCTCTCTGTAGCCACATACATTCATTTCCATCATAATATCCTTTTGATAATGAGAAAACTGAAATATCTTTTTATGGCGGCGTTTTGTTTGGCCATGACTATAAATCTCTGTGCGCTGAACAATGTGGGTGCCCCAATCGGCTCTACCGCTGCCAATTCTTCCGTTACCACGGCTGTATCTAATTCTTCCGCCTCCAAATCTTCCGCTCCGGTTTCCAAGGATTCTAAATCCGCCTCAAAAGATACTGTTGCCCCCGACAACAACAATGTGGTGGATGAGGTGGTCTGGGTGGTGGGCGACGAGCCTATTCTGCGTTCCGATGTGGAGATGCAGATTCTCAGTGCGAAATACAATCAGATTTCCATTGATGGCGACCCTTATGCCGTGGTGCCGGAGCAGTTGGCCATTCAGAAACTCTTTCTTCACCAAGCCGAATTGGATAGTATCGAGATTTCGCCGTCTGATGTGAAAGGTGAGGTGGACGAGCGCCTGCAGGCTATGATTAATACTGCCGGTTCAGAACAGGCTTTGGAAACCTATCGTGCCCAATCTATAAGTGAGATTCGGGCAGAGCTGGAGCGCCTATTGATAGATAATTATCGTATCATGCAGGTGCGTAATAAAATTATTGGCAACACTACCGCCACTCCCGCTGAGGTGCGCCGCTATTTCAAGGATGTGCCCAAGGACAGCCTGCCCACGGTGCCCACACAGGTGGAATTGCAAATCATCACGCAGTGGCCGCCCGTGGCTCCGGAGGAGGTGGCCCGAGTGAAAAGTGAGCTGATGGAATATGCCGATAGGGTAAATAAAGGAGAGTCTTTCTCACTTTTGGCTCGTATGTTCTCCAAAGACGGCAGTGCCATGAACGGCGGAGAACTGGGCTTCAAGGGTAGGGCAGAGCTGGTGCCGGAATTTTCCAGTGTGGCTTTCTCGCTCACCGATCCCAAAACGGTGTCGAAAATTGTGAAGACTGAATATGGCTATCATATCATCCAGTTGATAGAGCGCAAGGGCGATAAGGTGAACGTAAGGCATATCCTTAGGACGCCGGAGGTAACCGATGAGGCTGTCAAATCCACTTTGGCAAGATTGGATAGCGTGGCACAAGATGTGCGTACCGGCAAAATCTCTTTTGACGATGCCGTGCTTCGTTATTCCCAGGACAAGGAGACCAGCAACAACCAAGGATTGATGGCTTATGTCAGTCCCGAAGATGGCACTATGACTTCGCGCTTTCGTATGCAAGACCTCCACGAGCAATACCAGGACATTGCCAAGGTGGTGGAAACAATGCATGTGGGCGAAGTGTCGGATGCCTTTACCATGCGTAGCCGCACCGGTATGGAAGCCTGCTCTGTGGTGAAGCTGAAGAATAGGATTCCCGAACACAAGGCCGACATCACAGATGATTTCCAGATTCTCACAGATATTGTCAATAACAAACGTAGCGAACAGGTGGTGCAGGATTGGATTAAGGAAAAAATCAAAACCACCTACATCAAAATTAAAGACGATTGGAAACGCCCCTCTGAATACAAATATAATTGGTTGAAACAATAGTGGCTTTGCCAATACTTGCTGCCTCGTGCGGGCTCTGAACATGTAGAAATGTGTTTATGGGTGTATGAAGCGACCGCTTTAGCGGTAAGGATAGAATTATGGTCTCGTTAAAAAAAATATTGGTGGCGGTATTGCCCGTGGTGATGGTGGTCAGTGTGATGTCTGCCATCGCTGCGTCTGTGCCCTATGCCCCTTCTCCGCGTCAGCGCACCACTATCAAGAAGGCCAACCGCCCCAAGGGTGGCGAGATTGTGGTGAGGCATGCCGATAAAATCACTTACGATGAAATGCTTATGCCTGGTGTGCAGGTGTTTGTGGGGCATGTGGAATTTTTCCATGACGGCGTGGTATTGAAATGTGATAGTGCCAATTTCTTTCAGGAGAGTAATTCCTTTGCCGCCTTTGGCAATGTGGATATGTGGCAGGGCGACACACTCTCGCTCCGTTGTGATCATATCTTCTATGACGGCAATTCACAGGTGGCGCAAGCCAGAAAGCGGGTGGTATTGAGACACAGGCATACAGTTCTGCATACCGACTCCCTTGATTACGACCGCCTTTATTCCATGGGATATTTCTTTGAGGGCGGTAAGCTGGAGGATGATTCCACTACTCTCACCTCTGATTGGGGCCAATATGACGCCAAAAGTAGGCAGGCCGTTTTTAATTATAACGTGGATCTGAAAAGTCCACGCTATGAAATGCGTACCGACACCCTTTATTACAATACTCTCACCAAGGAGGCGCAGACGCGGGGCAAGTCTAATGTTTATAGCGGCACGTCCAGAATTTACACTGAGAACGGGCGTTTTAATACTGCCTACGACAAGGCTGTGTTGCTCAACCGCAGTGTGGTGGAGGACCAGGGACGCAAGATGGTGGCCGATTCCATTATTTATGACAAGGCCACGCGTGTGGCAGAGGGCTTCGGTGATTTTGTCTATAATGATGAGCCCAACCATTCCATTCTCACTGGCGAATACTGTTACTATAATGACAGTACGGGCTATTGTATTGCCTACGACAAGGCTTTGGTTAAAAATTTCTCGGAGCCGGACACGCTTTTCCTGCATGCCGACACGCTCAAGATTCTTTCTTATAATCTCCAGACAGATAGCGTCTATCGCATTGTTATGGGCTATAAACATGCCCGCTCTTATCGCACTGATGTGCAAAGTGTGGCCGATTCTCTTTCCTTTGATAGCCGTAGCCATATCCTTTCTCTTTATGGCAACCCCGTGGTGTGGAATGAGAAAAATCAGATTGTGGGCGAGCAGATTCATACTTTCTTCAATGATTCCACCATTGATTCCATCCATGTGGTCAATCAAGCGTTACTTTGTCAGCAGTTGGATTCCGTTCATTATAATCAAGTGGCCAGTCGCGAAATGCGTATGTATTTCATCAATGGCCAAATCCGCGAAAGTCATGCCATACAGAATGTGAACGTCAATTATTTCCAATACGATGACAATTCCAAAGACAGCATCCTTATGGCCATGAATCATACCGAGACCAGTTTACTTAAACTCTTTCTTCAAGACCGGAAGATTAAACGTATTTGGACTGCCGAAGCCGAGGGGACGTTCTATCCCATGCCTTTTGTGAATAACCAAAACCAGTATTTGGAAAATTTCGCGTGGTTTGATTATATGCGGCCGAGGGATAAATATGATTTGTTTGAATGGAGGGGGAAGACTGCCGACAAGATGCTTCGCCCCACCACCCGCATTGAGGTGCCATACCAGAAATTGAAAAGGAAATAATGTCTGACATCATTCGTTTGTTGCCGGATAGCGTGGCCAATCAAATCGCTGCCGGTGAGGTGGTGCAAAGGCCTGCTTCAGTGGTAAAAGAACTACTGGAAAATTCGGTGGATGCCGGTGCCACAAGCATCGACCTCTATATCGTGGATGCAGGCAAGACTTCCATTCAAGTGGTGGATAATGGCAAGGGGATGACAGAGACAGATGCCCGAATGGCTTTTGAGCGTCATGCCACTTCCAAGATTACTAATGCCACAGATCTCTTTCATCTGCATACTATGGGATTCCGTGGTGAGGCTCTGGCTTCTATTGCTGCTGTGGCTCAGGTGGAGCTTCGCACTCGCACTCGCGATGATGAGATTGGGGTGAGCATCACTATGGAAGGGCCTCGCTGTGTGGATCAACACCCCGTGGTGTGTGCTGTTGGGGCAAATTTCATTGTAAAGAATTTGTTTTATAATGTGCCCGCCCGCCGCAGGTTTCTCAAATCCAATACCACTGAGATGAATAATATCATTCAGGAGTTTGAACGCGTAACTATGGCTCATCCCGATGTGGCTTTCCGCCTGTATAAGGACGGTGTGTTGGCCATCGAGATGCACAACGGCACATTCAAGCAGCGGGTGGTAAGTCTTTTTGGGCGCTCTTACGACAAAAATCTCCTGCCCATGATGGTGGACACCAGTATTGTGAAGGTGGATGGCTTTACCGGCACTCCGCAGAGCGCTAAGGTCAAGGGTTTTAAGCAATTCCTCTTTGTCAATGACCGGTTTATGCGTCATCCTTATTTCAATCGCGCCATCCTCTCTGCCTATGGTCATCTAATTCCGCCAGACAAGCAGGTTTCTTTCTTTATTCGCCTTACAGTAGACCCTAATCAGATTGATGTGAACATCCATCCCAGTAAGACGGAGATAAAGTTTGAGGACGAACGGGCTATCTGGCAGATTCTCTATGCCGCTGTGAAGGACGCCCTTGGCAAATTTAATGCCGTGCCTGCCATTGATTTTGATATGCCTGGGGATATGGACATCCCCACGTTTGATGGCAACAAACAGGTTGGCGAGCCCAAACCCACTATTAATCCGGATTACAATCCTTTTGATTCTGTGGATGTCCGCCCACATTATAAGCCTCATAATACTCGCGGGTGGGAGGAACTCTATGGCACCATTGTCTCAGACCAGCCTCGTCTGTCCAATAAATCGGATTTCTCTACTCAGCAATCGGGGATGCCTGATAGTTTTTCTGATTTGTCAGAGGTGTCTAATCAGTCTAACCAAAGTGATTTGCACAATAATCCGAAACAATCCATTTTTCCAGATTCGCAGGAATATTCAGCTACCTCCAGTCTTAAAGATATGCCTGCACAAATGCAGATGGGGTCGCTCAGCTTCAATAAAGATGATGCCTTGTTTCCCGAAAATTCAGACTCAGAACTGGGCTCTGACAATATTGAGGCAGTCTATCGCCGGCAGATGCAGGATTCCTTTATCCAATGCGCCGGTAGGTATATCGTTACTTCCGTGAAATCCGGATTGATGGTGATAGATTTTGTTCTGGCCCACCGCCGTATTCTCTACGATAGGTTTCTTCTGGAAATGGAAAGTGGCAAGAGTGTCTCTCAATCACTGCTTTTCCCTGATGTCATCAATCTCACCTTGCAGCAAGCCGTTGTCTTTTCTGCTATCAAGCCTCAACTCATACAGGCGGGATTTGACATTGCTCTTATTGGCAACAATAATTACGCTATCAATGGTGTACCCGCTGAAGCGCAGGATATTGATGCCAAAACACTTTTATTACATCTATTGGATGATTACAACCACGAGGGCATCTCTGCCGATAAGCTATACCACCATTTAGCCAAAACTCTTGCTGCCGCAAAGGGAGTGAGAGAAGGCACCTCGCTTTCTGCTCAGGAGATGACAAATATCGTAGACAACCTCTTCGCCTGCCAAGCCCCCAATTTCTCGCCTGATGGCAAACCCATTATTGCCCTCATCTCTGTAGCCGACCTGAAGAAAAGTTTCCGCTAAAGCCATCCTCCTTAATTAAGCTATATAATGCTATAATTGAGCAATTGAATGCGGTGCTTAAACTGTATAAATGCGGTAATAGAACTATGCAATGCCGTATTTTAGCTATATATAATGCTTTTTGTGAGGC
>CAZQVW010000072.1:0-11488 GCA_964596865.1 uncultured Bacteroidaceae bacterium | reverse complement strand
CAAATGACGGATGGCCTGCATAATAAGAGGTGTGGCTCGCACCGACAGACGGATATATAACACTATAAGACAGAAATTTTCATCAAACACACAGCTATAATGGAAAAAAAGAAACTGTTTTCTGATTTCGCGCCAGTGAGCAAGCAAGAGTGGCTGGATAAAATCCAGATTGACCTCAAAGGCGCCGATTTCAACAAACGATTAGTTTGGCGCACCAACGAGGGATTCCAAGTGCAGCCTTTCTATCAACGGGAGGACATCAAAGACCTGCCTACGGTGAACGCTCTGCCGGGCGAATACCCTTATGTGCGCGGCAACAACACCGATGACAACACGTGGTTTGTGCGCCAGAATATTAAGGTGGACGACCCCAAGGCCGCCAACGAGAAAGCCCTCGACATTCTCAATAGGGGCATCGACTCATTGGGATTTCATATCCCAGGCGGCTTGGTGAGCGAGCAGACGGTGGACACCTTATTAAATGGTATCTACGCCGAGGCTATCGAGCTCAACTTTTCCACGTGCCCGCGCCACGCACTGGAATTAGCGCAGATTCTGAAAGCCTATTTCGAGAAGAAAGGCTATGACAAGCAGGCTATAAAGGGGTCGCTGAATTTCGACCCCATCGAAAAGATGCTATCCAAAGGTAAGGACACCTCTTTCCTCCTGCCTCAACTGAAAGATATTGTGCTCACGCTGAAGGACTACCCCAATTTTCGCACCATTGGGGTGGACGCCCTCACGCTTACCAACGATGGAGCCTTCTCTTATCAGGAATTGGGCTACGCCCTCTCGTGGGGCAACGAATATATGCAGCAGCTCACCGACGAAGGGGTGGATGCTGACGTGGCCGCGCAGAATATCAAGTTTAATTTCGGAATCGGCGGCGTTTATTTCATGGAAATTGCCAAATTCCGCGCCGCCCGTATGCTGTGGGCTCATATTGTGAGCCAGTATACGGAGAATAAGGAGGTGGCCAAGATGCACATCTGCGCCACCACCACGTCCTACAACATGACTCTCTTTGATAGTTATGTGAATATGTTGCGCTCACAGACTGAGACTATGTCTGCTGCGCTGGCCGGTGTGGAAAGTATCGTGGTAACGCCGTTTGACGAGCCATACGAAATCCCTACCGACTTTGCCGAGCGCATTGCGCGCAACCAGCAACTGTTGCTGAAGGAGGAATGCCACTTTAATAAGATTGTGGACGTGGCCGGAGGCAGCTATTTTGTGGAGCACCTCACTCAGGCCTTGAGCGAACAGTCGTGGAAACTGTTTTTGGAGGTGGAAGACAAGGGTGGATTCCTCTCTGAAGCCAAACAGGGCCTTATCCAGCAGGCCATCACCGAGACCAACCAAAAGCGCCACCAGAATGCCGGAAAGCGCCGCGAGTTTATCCTCGGTACAAACCAATTCCCCAATTTCACAGAGAAGAGCGACGGCAAGCGTCCGATAGAATGTAATTGCGGTTGCAATAAGGGCGTCAAGAATGAAGCCACTACCGATGGCGAAGCGCCCAAGAGCGAAATTCCCGCCATCCGGAGCAGTAGGCTCGCCAGTGATTTCGAGGCTCTGCGCCTGAAAGTGGAGCAGGCCGAGAAGGTTCCTATGGCCTTTATGCTGACAATCGGCAATCTGGCTATGAGGCAGGCCAGAGCCCAGTTTAGTTGCAACTTTTTGGCCTCCGCCGGTTATCAGGTGAAGGACAATTTGGGATTTGAGAGCGTGGAACAAGGAGCAAAAGCCGCGAGGGAGGCGGGGGCCGACATCGTGGTATTGTGCTCCAGCGATGATGAGTACGCCGAATATGGCGTGCCTGCATACCATGCCGTGAAATCGGCATACGCCGACGCCGAGAGGCAACCGCTGTTTGTGATTGCCGGTGCTCCGGCGTGCAGCGATGATTTGAAATCCGCCGGAATCGAGAACTTTATCCACGTGCGTGTGGATCAGCTCCAGACGCTCAAAGAGTTTAATCAGAAATTGGGAATATAAGATGGCACGCAAGACATTCAACAACATAGATATCTTCTCCGGCATAGAGGAGAAGAACGGGCAGCAGTGGCAAAAGGAACAGGGCATCACGGCCAACTGGAAAACGCCCGAACAGATTGACATTCAGCCCGTATATACAAAAGAGGATTTGGAGGATATGGAGCATCTGGACTTTGCAGCAGGTATTCCGCCCTTCCTCCGTGGCCCGTATTCCATGATGTATCCCTTCCGCCCGTGGACTATCCGCCAGTATGCCGGTTTCTCCACCGCCGAGGAGAGTAACGCATTTTATAGGCGCAACCTCGCCAGCGGTCAGAAGGGATTGTCCGTGGCTTTCGACCTCCCCACCCATCGCGGTTACGACCCCGACAACGAGCGCGTGGTGGGCGATGTGGGCAAGGCCGGTGTGTCTATCTGCGCTCAGCCGAATATGCGAACACTGTTCGCCGGTATTCCGCTGGCAAAGATGTCTGTCTCGATGACAATGAACGGTGCGGTGTTGCCCATCCTGGCTTTCTATATCAACGCAGGCTTGGAGCAGGGGGCAAAACTGGAAGAGATGGCCGGCACTATCCAAAATGATATTCTTAAAGAGTTTATGGTGCGCAATACATATATCTATCCACCAGCATTCTCTATGAAAATCATCGCCGACATCTTTGAATATACCTCGCAGAAGATGCCTAAATTCAATAGTATCTCTATCTCCGGCTATCACATGCAGGAAGCCGGTGCCACTGCTGATATTGAATTGGCCTATACGCTGGCCGATGGTATCGACTACCTGCGCACGGGCATCAACGCCGGTATTCCTATAGATAAGTTCGCTCCGCGATTGTCGTTCTTCTGGGCGATAGGTGTAAACCACTTTATGGAAATCGCCAAGATGAGGGCAGGCCGAATGTTGTGGGCAAAGATTGTGAAGAGCTTCGGCGCGGAAAACCCCAAGTCGATGGCTTTGCGCACCCACTCGCAGACATCCGGATGGTCGCTGACTGAGCAAGACCCATATAATAATGTAGGGCGCACGTGTATCGAGGCTATGGCCGCAGTGCTGGGTCATACCCAGTCGCTCCATACCAATGCGCTGGACGAGGCCATTGCCCTGCCCACCGATTTCTCCGCCCGCATTGCGCGCAACACCCAGATTTATATCCAAAACGAGACGCAGGTGTGCAAGCACATTGATCCATGGGCCGGTTCCTATTATGTGGAGAAACTCACCGATGAGATTGCTCGCAAGGCGTGGGAGCATATAGAGGAGATTGAGAGTTTGGGCGGTATGGCCAAGGCTATCGAGACCGGTGTGCCCAAGATGCGCATCGAGGAGGCCGCCGCTCGCACACAGGCCCGTATCGACACCGGCAAGCAGGTGATTGTGGGCATCAATAAGTATCGCCTCGATCACGAAGACCCCATCGACATTCTGGAGGTGGATAATACCGCCGTGCGCAAGCAGCAAGAGGAGATGCTCCACAAGTTGCGCGAGGAGCGCGACAATGAAGCCTGCCTCAAGGCGCTGGCTGCCATCACCGCCTGCGTACAGGAATTTAAGGACGGCAAAAAGAGCGAAAACAACCTGCTGGATTTGGCCGTAAAAGCCGCAGCGGTGGGCTGTACGCTGGGCGAGATCAGCGATGCATGCGAAGCCGTGGTGGGTCGTTACAAAGCAATAATCAAAACTATCAGCAACGTGTATAGCAGTGAGAGCAAAGACAGCGACAGTTTCCAGGAAGCGCGTCGCCTCACCGATGAATTTGCCAAGCGCGAGGGTCGCCGTCCGCGTATTATGGTAGCCAAGATGGGACAGGACGGCCACGACCGCGGCGCCAAGGTGGTGGCCACTGGCTACGCCGATTGCGGATTTGATGTGGATATGGGTCCGCTGTTCCAGACGCCCGCCGAAGCCGCGCGCCAGGCTGTGGAAAACGATGTGGACGTGCTGGGCGTGAGCTCGCTGGCCGCCGGTCATAAGACGCTCATCCCCGCCGTCATTGAGGAACTGAAAAAACTGGGCCGCCCCGACATAGTCATCACTGCCGGTGGTGTTATCCCCGTCAAGGACTATGATTTCCTCTACAAGGCCGGTGTTGCCGCCATTTTCGGCCCAGGCACTCCCGTGGCTTACTCCGCTGCGCAGGTGATGAAGATTCTTCTGGGAGAATAGAATGAGGTAAGAATAATTGCCTACAAAAAAGATTTGGGCCTATTGGTGGTTTCTTATTGCGAAACCAAGCCAATAGGCCCAAATCATATCATATTTGTCTCTTAATCCGCAATTGTGGCTTATAAACAAATAATTTGGCGGCGAAACATTGCGTTTCGCCGCCAAATTGCGTTGTTGGGATACCCGGACTCGAACCAGGAAAGGCAGGACCAGAATCTGCAGTGTTACCATTACACCATATCCCAATCGTTTTGTGTTGCAAAGGTACGGCTTTTGCGGAAAACTACAAAAGAAATCCTGAAATTTTTTCTGTTGCCGAGCGAAAAACTGTTGAAATGCGCGCAATTTGCATTTTTTAATGCTCGCAATCTGTCGTGGCACGAAAATTGATAGTCATAATAAGTAGCCACAAGCCATTCCTGCATAGAAAAAGCAACGGCAAAACGGCCCTTTTCTGAAATAAAAAGAGTATTTTTGCACCTTAATAACAGCCTATGACTAATAAAAGAGAAAGACAAACCACTGCGGCCGACATCGTGAAGGTCGTAACCGAGGGTATACAAGAGAAAAAGGGCCGCCGTATTGTGGTGGCCGACCTCAGAGGTATCAAAGACAGTATCTGCAACTATTTTGTTATCTGCCAGGGCGGTAGCGCCAATCAAGTGGAGGCTATCGCGGGCTCGGTTAGTGATATGATGCGCGATAAGCTGGGCGAGAAAGCCATCGGCGTGAGCGGACTGGAGAATGGCTATTGGATTGCCATGGATTATGGCGATGTGATGGTGCATGTGCTGCAGCCGCAGGCGCGCGAATTCTATGATTTGGAACACTTGTGGGCTGATGCCCGCCTCAAAGAAATAGCTGATGAGGAATAGAGTAGATGGATAGTTGATGGAATAGAGTAGATGGATAGTTGATGGAATAGAATGGATGGTCGTATTATTCTGGTAGAGAGGATAGTTGCCAATCCCAATAAGAAACTCCTAATAAATACACAAACAATAATTCATGAGCAAGAAAAACAACAATATGAAGATGCCCAAGTTTAGCCTTACTTGGATGTATCTCATTGTGGTGATGATAATATTATATATGTTCTACGCCAACGCGGGCAATGGCGCCAGTTTCCAAAAGGAAGTGAGCTATACCGAATTTCAGACGTATGTGCAAAAGGGCTACGCGCGCAATATTGTAGTGAACAAAGGCGATGGCGATGTGTGCATGTATGTTAAGAGACAATACGTGGGCGAGATTTTCGCAAAAGCCTCGGAATCGGGGCCCGATCCCTTGGTGAGAGCAGTGTTCCCGTCGGTGGATAATGTGGAGACGTTCCTTGAAGCCCAGCGGCAGGCAGGTCATTTCCAAGGCAAGGTGGAATACGACAGTAACAACAATTTCTTTGGGTCGCTATTCCTCAATATAGTCTTGCCGGTATTGCTGTTTGTGGTCATTTGGATGTTTATTTTCCGGCGCGGCGCAGGCGGTGCGGGTGGCGTATTCTCTGTGGGAAAGAGCAAGGCGCAACTTTATGAAAAAGGCGACAATGCGCACATTACTTTCAACGATGTGGCCGGTCAAGATGAGGCCAAGCAGGAAGTGGAAGAGATTGTTAGCTTCCTCAAAGACCCTAAGAAATATACCGAACTGGGCGGCAAGATACCCAAAGGCGCCTTATTGGTGGGCCCTCCGGGCACGGGTAAAACGCTGCTGGCCAAGGCAGTGGCAGGCGAGGCCGGTGTGCCGTTTTTCTCTCTCTCCGGCAGTGATTTTGTGGAAATGTTTGTGGGCGTAGGCGCCAGTCGTGTGCGCGACCTTTTCCGCCAGGCCAAAGAGAAAGCTCCGTGTATCATTTTCATTGATGAGATTGATGCTGTGGGGCGTTCCAGATCCAAAAATGCCGCCCTTGGTGGCAACGATGAGCGCGAGAGCACGCTCAATCAGCTCCTTACCGAGATGGACGGCTTCGGCACCAACAGTGGTATCATTGTGATGGCCGCTACCAACCGCGCCGACATCTTGGATAAGGCCCTTTTGCGCGCCGGTCGCTTTGATAGACAGATTCATGTGGAGCTTCCCGGGCTGCCGGAAAGGAAACAGATTTTCGGTGTCCATGTTCGTCCACTGAAGATGGATAATACGGTGGATCTTGACCTCCTGGCGCGCCAAACTCCCGGCTTCTCGGGTGCCGACATCGCCAACGTGTGCAACGAGGCCGCCCTTATCGCAGCGCGCCATAATAAGAAAGCCATCGGTATGCAGGATTTTCTGGATGCTGTAGACAGAATCGTGGGCGGATTGGAGAAGAAATCCAAGGTGATGACGCGCGAAGAAAAGCGTAGCATCGCCATCCACGAGGCAGGCCACGCCACAATATCTTGGTTCTGCCAATATGCCGACCCGTTGGTGAAAGTAACTATTGTGCCCCGTGGTCAGGCTCTTGGTGCCGCATGGTATTTGCCGGAGGAGCGCGTGAATGTTACCAAAGAGCAGATGCTGGATAAGATATGCTCCCTATTGGGCGGGCGCGCCGCCGAGCAACTGTTTACCGGCCATATCTCTACCGGTGCGCTCAACGATTTGGAGCGCGCCAACAAGATGGCATTCAGTATGGTGGCCTATTACGGTATGAGCGACGACTTATATAATATTAGTTATTATAATACTCAGAACGAATACTTCCAGAAGCCCTATTCCGATGTTACCGCCCGCCAGATTGACGATGAGGTGAAAGCCCTGTTGCAGGAGCAATTTGAGCGTGCCAAAAAAATCCTGACAGAGCACAAGGAGGGGCACGCCAAAGTAGCGCAGAAATTGATTGACCGCGAGGTGATTTTTGCTTCCGATGTGGAGGAAGTCTTTGGTAAGCGCCCGTGGACGAGCCGCGCCGATGAGATAGAGGCCGAAAACGAGCAGTTTGAGCGCGAAAAAAAGGAGGCGGAGGACAAAGCTGCCGATGAGAAGGAGAAACAGCAAAAAGCCGAGATAGACAAACTGGTGCCGGAGATTGCCCAGCAAGGCGCGGCACAAAATAACAACGTTTCTTCTACCATCGATGTCAAGCCTGCGTCTACTACCGGCGAAAGTGAGACCAGCGGCGACAAATCGGAAAAAGCGCCCGACAATTCCGAAAAATCTCCCGAACAGAAATCTTGAAACAAGCGTCATGACCAACCTACAAAAGCGCACGCTTTCCGGCATTCTGTTTGTGGCTATAACGGTGGCCTGCATACTTATTGGGCGCACCACCTATTGCCTGTTGTTCGCCACCATCACTGCACTGTTGCTCAACGAATTTAACACTCTTCTCCACGACCACCACATTGCGGAGGTAAACAATACGGTCTCAGTGGTGAGCGGTGTGTATTTGTTCATTGCTTTTTATCTTTATTGCAGTGGCGAAGCGGGCGGAGCTGTCTTTGGTCCGTATGTCCTGTCGTTAATGGTTTTATGTGTGGGCGAGCTCTATTTCAAAAAGGAGAAGCCGTTGGCCAACTGGGTCTATGCCTTTGCGGGCCACTTGTGGTTGGCTCTGCCTATGGCGTTGATGAATGTATTGGCCTTCAACGTTATTTATTCGCCAGTTTTGCCGTTGGCTGTGTTTGTCTTATTGTGGCTTAACGACTCCGGAGCCTATCTTGTGGGCTCTACATTGGGTCGCAAAATCCCCTATAAACTGTTTCCTTCCGTCTCGCCCAAGAAATCATGGGCGGGCAGTGTGGGCGGTGGCTTAATCGTTGTCATCGCAGCCGTGTTGTTCTCGTTTTACGACTCAGAAGGCGGACTCTTGTTTTGGATAGGATTGGGATTAGTGGTGTGCGTGTCGGGCACGTGGGGCGATCTTGTGGAAAGCCAGTTTAAGCGCGGTTTAGGCATCAAAGATAGTGGCCATTTCATGCCCGGGCATGGCGGTGTGCTCGACCGCTTCGATTCCGCCCTGCTCGCAATCCCTGCTGTGGCAGTATATATCTCCCTTTTTTCTTAATAGAAAATTAGTTCCTCAATAGAAAACGCGGATTCTTGTGAAACAACGCCGGCCACAATTCCCCCATACCGATGTGCGTCCAAAGAAGAATTTGGGGCAGCACTTTCTCAAAGATACCGCTATAGCGCGCCGCATAGCCGATACCGTGGACACGCGGGCGGATTTGCCTGTGTTGGAAGTGGGGCCTGGCATGGGAGCTCTCACCGAGCCCCTACTTATGAAAGGTCGCGATGTCTGGGTGGCGGAGATAGACGGTGAGAGCATCGCTTATCTGCGCGAACATTTCCCTATGCTGCGCTCGCGGATTATAGAAGGCGATTTTCTGAAAATGGATCTCGGAAATCTGCCCATAAGTGCCCCGTTTGTTCTGACTGGCAATTATCCTTATAATATCAGTTCGCAGATTTTCTTTAAGATGCTGGATTATAAGGACGTTATCCCTCTTTGCACCGGTATGCTCCAGAAGGAAGTGGCCGAGCGTCTCTGCTCGCCCGCAGGCCACAAGGCCTATGGCATCTTGAGCGTCTTTCTTCAAGCGTGGTATGATACGGAACTCCTGTTCACTGTGGACGAGAATGCATTTCTGCCGCCCCCCAAGGTGAAAAGCGCTGTGGTGCGCTTCACTCGCAATGGCGTTACCCATCTTGGATGCGATGAGCGACTGTTTCGCCGTGTGGTGAAAACCACTTTCAATCAGCGGCGCAAGATGATGCGCCAATCCATCCGTCCGCTACTTGGGCAAATGGACGGTGAACGCCGTATGAAAGACGCGCTGGCGCCCCCCATCAATCATTCTGCGTTTCTCCAATCTCCAATCCTTACCCGCCGCCCCGAACAGCTTTCTGTAGAGGATTTTGTGGCGCTTACGCAAATGGTGGCGCACGAATACGCCAGCAATTAGGTTCTTTTTTGTCTGAGCCGATGGGCGCTTTGGCTGATTTTAATTGGAATCAGACAAGATTTCATACTGTTGCAGACGTCAAAGCTCCCGATAAGTTTAGCCCTGATTTTTAGAAAGCGAAAAAATGTGGTGTCCCACGCGCAAAAAATAGCGCTTTGACTACGCTGAATAAAGGAAAAAGTGTTACTGTTGATTTTGCAAAACGAATTCATCCCTGAAAATGGACGACTATCACGCGGAAAATTATCGGTATTGAGGCAAGGTGAGGATTTTTAATCTTTCCACTCTGCCCCTTTCTTTTATTCTCTTCTCGGGCGGACGTATGGAAGCCCTAACAGCAGAAAATTGTGGAGGATTAAAAATGAGAACATTCTGGAACACAAACCGTACCCTGCGTACACTGACTGAATGGGAGCCCAATTGCTGGGTGCAGATTACGTGCCCCACTCCCAAAGACGAGGAATACCTCGTTAATGAACTGAAAGTACCCAGTTATTTTTTAGATGACATACGCGACCGCGACGAGCGCTCGCGCTATGAGTATGACGAAGGGTGGATACTCATTATTTTGCGTATCCCCTACGTGAAGGAAGTGCGCTCGCGCACACCGCATACCACCGTGCCCCTCGGCATTTTGATGCACAACGACGTGTGTATCACCGTATGCAATTTTGAGACAAACATGATGATAGATTTTGTTTCCTATCAGCAGAAGCGAAACCAAGGATTCACCGATGCAGTGGACATGGTGTTCAGGTTGTTTCTCTCCAGTTCGGTATGGTATCTGAAAAGGCTGAAACAAATCAGTATTCTCATCGATGAGAGCAAACAAAAGTTGGATCAACAAATCAACAATGAAGATCTCATCGGCCTTTCGCGTCTGCAGGACAGCCTTACATATTTTATTACTTCCTTGAGGGGCAACGAAACCCTTCTTTCCAAACTGAAATTCAAATTGCCAGTGGACGAACTGGACGCCGACCTAATCGAAGACGTTACCATCGAAATGAATCAGGCGCGCGAGACCACCAATATCTACACCAACATTTTGGATTCCACGATGGATACCTATGCCTCCATCATCAACAACAATACTAACTCGGTGATGAAGACGATGACCACCATCTCCATCGTATTGATGTTCCCCACGCTGGTGGCCAGCTTGTTTGGAATGAATTTGAAAAACGGAATTGAATCCGTTTGGTGGGGCTTTCCTCTTATCACCGTGTTGTCCATCGGTATCGCTGTGTTCAGCTTCTGGGCTTTCCGCCATAAGAAGTGGATATAATAACTGAGATACCTCCTATTGCTCGCCAAAGGACAAATAACTATTGGGCGAACCACTAAATTTCGCCGTTATAAATAAGAATTTTAGGGTCAAAGAGAAATTTTTGGCCCTAAAATTTTGATACATCGAGAATATTTCGTTTATTTGCAAAGTATTTCGCAACAAAGCGAAATCATTGTTTAATGTTTTAACGATACCAACATGGAAAATGTAACTGACCACAGGACAGATGAACTGCAAGAGCAGTCTGCTGTCGAGCAGCCCGTAAACACTGACGCTTCCGAAAATAAGAGCGCAGCAGAGGCCAATCAACCTATTACTCAACCCACCGTGTCCGCAGCCGAGGAAAGTGCGCCAACCACAGCAGAGGCGTCAGCGCCAGCCATTGAGAGTGATGCCGCGGCTACCGAAGCCGTATCTTCTGCCACAGAGGAAGCGCCTGCCGCAACAGACACTGCCGACACCTCCGCTACCTCAGAGGCGGCCGCTACAGATGAGAGCGCCGCCACCGATGAGCCGGCTAAGGAAAAGACATACGACATCCCCGACACCAAGCAGGGCATCGTAGACCGCCTTACGGAAATTGCCAAAAGTGGCGATGCCGGCAGTAGAAGTGAGCAAGAAGCTCTCAAACAGGCTTTCTATAAATTGCAGCGCGATGAGCGCGCAGAGGAAAAAGCCAAATTTGTGGCTAACGGTGGAAAAGAAGATGATTATCAACCAGCCGAAGACCCGTTGGAGGAAGAATTGAAAGGACAGCTTTCTATCCTGAAGGAACTTCGTGCTCAACAAATAAAAGACAACGATAAACTGAAAGAGGAAAACCTGGAGAAAAAGAAGGCTATCATCGAGAAAATCAAAGCTATCTGCACCACTCCCGAAGAAGCCAGCAAAGCCTATGATACATTCAAGAAACTCCAGGCCGAATGGAAAGAAATCAAACCAATTCCCGAGAGCGCCGCAAATGAAATCTGGAAGCAGTTTCAATTCTGCCAAGACCAATTCTACGACTTGCTGAAAACCAACTCGGCCTTGCGCGATTATGACTTCAAAAAGAATTTGGAAGCCAAAACCCAGTTGTGCGAAGCCGCCGAGAAGTTGGCAGACAATCCCGACATCATCAGTGCTTTCCATCAGCTCCAGCAACTCCAC
>CAZQVW010000071.1:0-11497 GCA_964596865.1 uncultured Bacteroidaceae bacterium | reverse complement strand
AATAACTAAACAGTACTGTTTAGTTATTGTTACAGTACTGTGAACGCAAACTTGCGCGGGAGTTTTTGGGTTTTTGCCGCAGATTTGTTGATTTATCTCGCGGATTTCTTGGTTTGTCTCGCAGATTTGTTGGTTTGTCTCGCGGATTTATTGGTTTTCCACGCAGATTTTAGGCTTTCCCTCGCTAATATTCCGCCATTCCCTGTGCCACACATTGATTAAGGCGACTAAGGCAGCTTTTATGCTTGCCAGCGAAATGATGAAACAACATCTTGTAATTCACAAGATTAATTTCTTTTCCAATCTGCAGACGGGTATAAAACTCGCCCCTACCGGTCTTGTTCTGCATGGCAAAACAAACGGAAATATCGGTGCGATTAGGATAAAAAAGACAATAGCACGGTTTTCCTATGCTGGGAAAACCGTGCTATTTGCACTAATGGTCAGTGGATTGCAATTAATTATTATAACATTAATGGGAATGGCTGTGATGAGAATGCTGATGGTGATGCTGATGGTGGTGGCCAAAGCGGTGGAGCGAGTCAAATCCCTTGGGACGGTGGAAAAATTTGTTCTTGTATAGGCGGCGCGAGATATAGTAGAACAATATGGCGCTAATCCATCCGAATATCACGTCCACTCCATAGTGCGCCCCGATGTAAACTGTGGAAAGACACAAAATTATATAGAACGGCAGCATGACAAATCCGTATTTCTTTTTCATTCTGAACATTAGGATGAGAATAACAGTGCTGGCGCCCACGTGGGATGAGGGAAAAGCGGCGATAGGTTTCTCGCTGCCGTGGAGAAATTTCACTATATATCCGAATATGCCGCGGGGCGATGTGTCGATGCCGCAATAAGAGGATTGCAGTGTGGAATGTGTGCGAAACCAATCGTCCACTGCAGGGAAGATACCTTTCGCTGCGTCCACGCCCGGCGCGTTAAAATAATATTGTGGGCCCGCGGTGGATACTAATAAGAAGACAATATAATAAAGGAAGAACGAACACATTACCACAAACGTAACACTGTCGAAACGGCGCGGACGCCTGAATATCGGTATGGCTACGGCCGCGATAATAATCACGAAATAAGAGGCGTAGCCCATGTCAAACAGTTCTCTCCAGAATGTGCCGCTAAATGCGCGCGGAAAGGCTATGGCGGGCTGGCAGCCAAACAGCCATTGATCCGCGTTTGCCAAGATATAATCCAGGTTTGGCATCTGTGCGGCGAAGTTATAGATGTCCGGATACCAATATCCCAGCAATAGAAATTGGAAAACAACGCGCAATTGGTAGGTGGCGTGGCACGGGTGGTAATGATAAAGTCTGTAAAGGAGGAAGACCACGATAGCGATGGCCACTCGGCCGCCAATAATCTCGACCAGTGTGTGCATCTCCATGTCGGGCGATAATACTGCGGCCAAAAGCAATGTGAACGCGGCGTAGATGGCGGCCAATTTCTCCACGCCAAGCAGTCCGGGCATCGGATACTGCTCCTTAAAGTAGTTTCTTAAATCCATTTTTGTTGTTTGTACCACGCCACTGTTTCGCGGACACCTTCCTTTAAGCTGAAGCGGGGATTATAGCCCAGAGCTTCGCGGGCGGGAGTGATGTCGCAACGCCAGTCGCGCTGTTTGAGAATATTATATTTGTCGCGGTTGAGTGTAGGCAGGGTATGGGTGAGTTTAGACAGGGCTTCGCTCGCTATACATACGGCGTGGAGCAGCCAGAGAGGGGCTGTGATGTGGAGCACATGGCTCACCCCCATCTCTCTCTGTAGCAAAAGTGAAAAATCGCGGCTCCGGTATGTGTGGCCATCGCTAAGGAAATAGATAGCTCCCGAGGGCCCTTTAGTGAGAGCGTTTAGGGCTGCCTGACACAGGTCTTTCACATAAATAAAGGTGATGAGCTGTTCCTTAAAACCTACGGCGAAATCTATATGGCGCTTGATGCTGACGGCCATAAGGTAATAATCGCGCTCGCGCGGGCCGTATACCCCCGTGGGGCGCAGGATGACATAGTTGAGCCGGTCGCCCAAATTCCTTAGGCAGGCTTCAGCTTTCATTTTGGAGCGTCCGTAGGCTGTTTGGGCAATATCGCCCACTGGATGGCCGTCCTTCATGGGCAACGCGCTGAGCGAGCTCATCAGAATGAAGCGGTGAGGTGGGATATGGAGGTCGATCAGGGCGGTGGCAAGGTTGAGGGTGGCTTCGTAATTGGCCCGCATGAAATCCTGCTCGGTGCGCGCTTTGGTGGCGCCGGCGGCATGAATCACGTAATCCCAACCATGTCCGCTGCTGCTTTGCAGAAAATCTCTCAACTGGGCATAGAGGGCGTCCTTGTGGTTAAGGTCTAATTCTATAAAGCGGATTCGTGGGTCGGTGAGCCATTGTCGGGACGATGTCTTCCTCACACACGCCCACACATCGTAGCCTGCGGCCAATGCCGCCTCCACCAAATGACTGCCAACAAATCCGCTGGCGCCGGTAATCAATATGGAGGGCATGGAGAGCATCGTTTTCTTTTTGGAATGTGGGTGGAATGGAATAGAGAGGGTGATAAGGGGAGGGTATAGGGCGGTTGTTCGGGCTGAGGATTAGAACGGTTAGAGAGTTTTGGGAATCATGCCTTTTGATAAGTGGAAAGATAAAGGGGGAAAGGCTATTTCTGTTGCCGTTCTTGGAGAATGCGAATCAATTCTTCCATTCCCGCACTGGCTCCTTTGCTGATGTGGGTAACGTGGTAGCCGTAGGGCGTGTTCACATCCTTAGGGTCGATAAGATAGATGGGAATAGACGGGCGCGTGTAGGCAATCAGTCCTGCGGCGGGGTAGACATTGAGCGATGTGCCGATGATGACAAACACATCGGCCTTTTCCACCAAACGCGAAGCGGGAGTAATATTGGGCACTGCCTCCTCGAAAAAAACTATGTAGGGGCGCAATAGAGAACCATCCTTGGCTTTTTGGCCCGGCGCCACTTCATAATTGTCGGCCGTGAGTGTCTGCCAGCAGGAGGTGTCCTCCGTGTCGCGCGAAGAGCAAACTTTCATCAGTTCGCCGTGGAGGTGGAGCACGTGGGTGGAGCCTGCCCGCTCATGCAGGTTGTCTACATTCTGGGTGATGACGCTAACGGAATATCCCGGGGTCTGCTCCATTTGGGCTATGAGCTCGTGGCCGCGGCAGGGCTTAACATTCAGGAGTTTGCGGCGTTGCTCGTTGTAGAAATTGTTTACCAATACGGGGTCTGCCTCCCAGCCCGTATGACTGGCCACTTGCATGACGGGGTATTGGTCCCAAAGGCCGCCGGCGTCCCTGAATGTGGACACGCCGCTCTCTGCGCTCATCCCCGCGCCGGTGAGGAAAACAATGTTCATGATCATCTCATTTTTTGAGACTTGTCCTTTTGTTTGGTTGCGGCGGGAGAAAAAATGTCTACTGCGCACTTTCTGAACAAAAAAAGAAGCCTTCGTTGTAAATTTACTGCAAAGGTATGAAACTTTTGAGACTAATATGGCCAAAAATGGCGGATTTTGATTTCCTTTGCATATAAAATAATGGGATAGGGCGTATTATGATGTTTTGCGCCTAATAAAATAAGTTTAATATTATGAAGAAAGTAGCCAACCCCCAGAGCCGTCAATCGCGCCGCGAACTGATGAACGCTATCATGGATCTTTACTCTGCCGACCCCACGGCACAGTTCACCCGCTCCGACCTTTATAAAACCTTTAAGCTCCGCACCCACCCCGCCAAGCTGGTGCTCAATGATGTGCTGGATTCGTTGGTTCAGACGGGCTATTTGGCCGTGTCGCCCTCCGGCCGCTATCGCACACTATTGACCCAGCATTTCACCAAGGGCGTGATGGTCAGACACGGCGGGCAGCAAGGCTTCATTCCCGAGGGCGAGCAGAACGTGGTCTATGTGAGTGAGAAAAATTGCCTCAATGCATATGACGGCGATGAGGTGGAGGCTAATGTCTGGGCCAACCCGCGCCGCGGCGGTAGGGAGGCGGAGATTATCCGTGTTACGCGCCGCGCAAAAGACACCTTTGTGGGCACACTCCAGATAGACAAGCATTTCGCTTTCCTCAATACCACCGACCGCTACCTCAATTCCGATATTCTTATCCCGCGCAATGCCATCGGCAACGCCCACAACGGCGATAAGGCTGTGGTCAGGATTAAGCAATGGCCCTCTTCCCAAAACCGCCTGCCGCTGGGCGAGATAATCGATGTCTTGGGCGCGTCGGGAGACAACAATGCCGAAATGCACGGTATCTTGGTGGAATTTGGCTTGCCCTACACCTATCCCGAAGCCTTGGAAAAACTGGCCGATAAGATGCCCACCGAAATCCCTGAAAGCGAAATAAAGAAGCGCCTGGACTATCGCGATGTCGTTACTTTCACTATCGACCCTCGCGATGCCAAAGATTTCGATGACGCTCTCTCCATAAAGCGGATTGACAACGGCCCCATTTCCGCCGATGCCGATTCCGCCGCCGCCAAAAAGCCCGCGTGGGAGGTGGGGGTGCATATCGCCGATGTTACTCACTATGTAAAGGAGGGCTCGCCCATTGACAAGGAAGCCTATAAGCGCGCCACGAGTATCTATCTCGTAGACCGCACCATTCCCATGCTTCCCGAAAAACTTTGTAACTTCATCTGCTCCCTCCGCCCCGACGAGGACAAACTCTCTTACAGTGTGATTTTCCAAATGAACGATAAGGCCGAGGTCATCAGCCATAAAATCCTGCGTACTGTCATTCGCTCCAACCGCCGCTTCACCTACGAGGAAGCCCAGTTTATTCTGGAGCAGAACAAAGAGGCTTCGCCCGAAGACCTCTCGCGCCCCACCGAGCATCCCACCAAATTCTATTCGTCTGATGACCGCGAATGGCCCGTGGGCTCCTATGCCAAGGAGCTTATCACCCTCAATCGCTTGGCCAAGCACCTGAAAGATGAGCGCATCCGCAAAGGCGCTATCGAATTTCAGCGCGAGGAGGTGCATTTTGAGATAGACGAAAAAGGGCATCCCACAGGCACGTATGTCAAGGTGTCGCAGGACGCCCATAAGTTGGTGGAGGAGTTTATGCTTTTGGCCAACCGCTATGTGGCGCAGGAGATTGGGCTCGTGCCCAAGGGCACAAAGGCCAAAACCTTTGTCTATCGTGTTCACGATGTGCCCGATGCCCAAAAATTGGAGCGTCTCTCCACCTATGTCTCCCGCTTTGGCTACGGATTGAAGACCTTAGGCTCCAAACAGGACGTGGCGCGCAGTATCAACCAAATGCTCCACGATGTGGAGGGCAAACCCCAGCAAAAACTCATCGAGGAAGTAACCCTCCGCTCCATGATGAAAGCCTGTTATTCCACTCACAACATTGGCCACTATGGATTAATGTTCCGTTATTACACTCATTTCACTTCGCCCATCCGCCGTTATCCCGATGATATGGTGCATCGCTTGCTCACGCGCTATTTAGACGAGCATGGCCGCTCGGTAAACCAAATGAAACTGGAAGACCAATGCCGCCATTCCTCTGATATGGAATTGGTGGCCGCCAATGCCGAGCGAGCCAGCATCAAATACAAGCAGGTGGAGTTTATGGCCGACCGCCTTGGCCAGGAATTTGAGGGAAAGGTGAGCGGAGTAACCGATTTTGCCATCTATGTGGAGCTTATCGATAATAAATGCGAGGGCGCTGTGCCCCTGCGCACTCTCGATGACGACTATTATTCTTTTGATGCCGACCGGCTGGAGGTGGTGGGGCGTCGTCATCATCATCGCATCGCATTGGGCGACCCTGTGCGCATCCGTGTGGCCGAGGCCAACATGGAGCGCCGCCAATTAGACTTCCAATTGCTGGAAGTTAAGGGCAAAAAGGTGCAGCCTTCGCCTTCTACGGGCCGTTTGCGCAAGAAATAACGCGCAAACGAGGCCTTTCCTTTGATTTAAGAAAGTTCTTTAATCAATATCATCTATAAATTAGTATGAATTTTTGCTTTTCTAATCATCGTATTTCTCGCTGTTTGATTGCAACGATTGCAGCGGGGATATTTTCTATCTCCGTTGCAGCGGAGCGTACCGTGAAAGCTCAGGTTTCGGCTTCCTCGGCTCCGGTATCCACCTCTTTGATGCCGGTTTCGTCCTCTTGGGAGCCTTTTTTGTTGGGCGAACTGAAGCCCGAGGGCTGGCTAAAGGAGTGGGCGCAGCGTGCTGCCAACGGAATGACGCGCAATATCGGGCGCGATTTCACTGAGTTTGTTCGCGGTTGGGCAGACCCCAATCAAGGCGGGTGGTGGCATTATGAGCAGACCGCTTATTACACGGATGGCTTCACGCGCCTCGGCTTCTTGCTGGACGACACCCTCCTTATCAACCGCAGTCGCCGCGTGATGGAGGCTGTGATGGCTCGCCAAAAGCCAAACGGATATATCCATTCGTCTAATTCCAATTATATCGCCCAATGGGGCAAGTCCACTGCGGATTACGGTTTATATTGGAGCGAAGGAATTTTCTGCCGCGCGGCGTTGGCTTATTATTCCGCCACGGGGGATGAGCGCGTCTTGGATATGCTGAAGCGCGTCTACCAGAATTTTCCGCTTTTTTCCTATAATACGTCAAAGAAAGAGCCGTTTAACGGTGGCGACCTTGAGAATATGCGCAAGCTCTGCGGCGTGGAGAATATGTTTGAGCTGACGCGCCTCACAGGAGACACCACCTTTGCTTCGCGTGCCCTAAGTGTGATGAAAAATTACGAGCCTGCGTATATCGATACGTGGGCGAAGCAGAAGGATTTCCTGCATACGGCCATCTGCCACGGTGTGAGCTACAATGAAGGCGCCAAATTGCCCGCCATTGCTTATATCTGGAATGGTAATCCCGATTATTTGGCGGCCTCTGTGGGTGCGTTCGAGTTTATGCAAGAAAATAGTATGTTGCCTATCGGGTCTAATTCCAGTAATGAATACCTCCACGGCATTGGTGGCTTTGAGGCCACGGAGAGTTGCGACATCACGGATTTCATGTGGGCGAATATTTGGTTGGCTCGCGCCACGGGCGATTCCCGTTATGGCGACCGTATCGAGCGTGACGCTTTCAACGCCCTGCCCGGCGCCGTGAGTCCGTCTTTCTCCACGTGTGTCTATACGGAGGCCCCGAATCGCATTCCCGGTGTCCATTTGCTCATTCGTGATGACGGCACATATTATAAGGAAATGCATTGGCCCACATGTTGCCCCGCTAATATCAATCGCGCGCTACCTAATTATATAATGAATATGGCCATGCTGAATCAGGAGGGCGATATTCTGTGGCTTACCTACGGACCTGCGCATCTGAAAACCCACGATGGACTTACGGATATCCAGTGCGTTACGGAGTATCCTTTCCGCGATAAACTCACATTCCATCTCAACCAGATTCGTCCGCGTCAGGTGTTGCGCCTAAGGGTGCCGGCGTGGTGTGATGCCCCCGCTGTTACTATCAATGGCAAGGCCGAGAAGCTCAATATTGAGAATGGCCAGATTGTCCTCAAGAAGAAGTGGAAAAACGGCGATCTCATTGAGCTGACTCTCCCGATGAAGCCGGAACTGGTACTGACCAACGAGAAAATACCTTTCTATCAGGGCAAGCGTGCTCCCTCGTGGGGCATTATGGTCCCCAGCAACGGCAATATGAAACTGGATGGATTTAAGGATCGCGGTCGCTGTGCGTGGGTGAACTACGGACCGTTGCTTTTCGCCATGTCCATGCAGAGAGACAACCGCGATGGCTTCTCTATGAACGAGGAACTGTGGCAGGAATTCCGCTATGGCCTTACGCCGCAAAGTCTCAGTGGCGTAAAGGTGGACACTCTGGCTGTGAAGCACCCTTTCCAGTGGCAATATAAAAATGCGCCGCTTCGTATCAGTGCCACGGCCAACCTAATCGATTGGCAGATAGACAAGGGTGACCCCACGATGCCGCTTTCACAGCCTGCTACGATAAGAAAGGACGTCCCCATCACGCTTATCCCTTACGGCTTTTTGTCTTATCGCTTGTCGGTGTTCCCCTTGGTGGGCGAATAGGGGATTAAACATCGTTATTCCTTCGGCCTCGTTGAGGTCTAAACCGGCAATTGAGACCAGAGTGAAGTGAATTTCTTCTTCAGTGTCATAAATACAGTTAGGGCGGGAAAAATCCCGCCCTAACTTTTTTTTAATATCCCGCTCTAATGCTTGTTATATCCCTAATTTGGCGCTGATGCGCAGCATCTCGTCGATGGGCTTGCGCGCCTCGGAGATAATCTCTGGGGCAATCTCCACTTCCGGCCACTCATAGCGCAGGGTGTTATAGAGCTTGGGCAACGTATTGAGCCTCATAAAGGCGCATTCGTTACACCCGCAATCAAAACTGCGGTCGGGCACGCGGCCTACCACCTGTTCGGATTCCGAGAACTGCGGCGGCACGGGGATAAACTCCTTATCCGGCGCCTGGCGCTGCATCTCATATAGGATTCCGCTCTCTGTGGCCACGATAAATTGCTTGTCCTGACTGTTGATGGCGTATTTGAGCAGGTTGGCAGTGGAGCCCACCACGTCTGCCACCTTCAAAACGGGGCCTTTACACTCGGGGTGAGCCAATACCTTGGCGTTGGGGTATTGCTGCTTGAGCTTGATGATTTCCGGCACGGAAAATCGCTCGTGGCATTCGTTACACCCGCAATCAAAACTGCGGTCGGGCACGCGGCCTACCACCTGTTCGGATTCCGAGAACTGCGGCGGCACGGGGATAAACTCCTTATCCGGCGCCTGGCGCTGCATCTCATATAGGATTCCGCTCTCTGTGGCCACGATAAATTGCTTGTCCTGACTGTTGATGGCGTATTTGAGCAGGTTGGCAGTGGAGCCCACCACGTCTGCCACCTTCAAAACGGGGCCTTTACACTCGGGGTGAGCCAATACCTTGGCGTTGGGGTATTGCTGCTTGAGCTTGATGATTTCCGGCACGGAAAATCGCTCGTGGACATGGCACGCGCCGTTCCAAAGGAGCATGCGGCGACCGGTGATTTGGTTGATATATTCGCCGAGGTTTCTGTCGGGGCCGAAGATGAGCTTCTGGTCTTTGGGAAACGACTCCACAATCTGTTTTGCGTTGCCACTGGTTACCACCACATCGGTAACTGTCTTCGTGGCCGCAGTGGTATTCACGTAGGAAATGACTTTGTATCCGGGATGAGCCTTAACAAACGCTTTGAACTCGGGGGCAGGGCAGCTCTCTGCCAGAGAGCAGGAGGCATTGAGGTCGGGAATGAGCACTTTCTTGTTGGGGCATAGGATTTTGCAGGTCTCGCCCATGAAATGGACGCCACACATCACAATCATGTCGGCATCGGTCTTGGCCGCCTTGCGTGCCAGAGCTAATGAGTCGCCCACAAAATCGGCAATCTCCTGCAGGGGTGCTTCGGTGTAGTAGTGGGCGAGGATTACTGCGTTCTTTTCTTTTTTCAGGCGCAGTATTTCCTTTTTGATGTCGGTGTCATCGGGCACCGGTTCATCGATGTAGCCTTTGTTTTTCCAGTCTTGTTTTATCATAGCCAATTAGAGAATAGAGTAGTTAGCGAGGTGATAGGTTAGAGTAGAATGTAGAATAGGGTAGTTCGCGAGTTGATAGATTAGAATAGAATGCAGAATAGGGTAATTAGTGAGTTGATGGTTTTGAGAGGCCTGTAGGGGCGGGTTGCGGGGGCCTCGAAATTTTTGGAACGAAATTTTGGGGTGCTTTATACCCGCCCGCAAAATAACGACGCAATTTATTGTAATTCATTCTGCTAACCGTGCTGACAATCTTCGGGCAGGTATAAAGCACCCCCAAAATTTCGTACCTCAAATTCCGGGGGCCCCGCAAACCTGCCCCTACAGGTTCCGTTCTGTACTCTTCTGTATGGAGCATAATTACGAGCGGCCTCGTTTTGTATTTGTACGCTCCATTTTTCTCCCCGCACTATTAATATGCCACGGATGTGGGGATGCCGAGGGCGCGCAGACGGTCGGCGATGGTGTCGAGCTCTTGTGGCAGGGCCTTGCGCAGGTCGTGGTCGGGCGTCTCGCGGTCGATAGTGTAGACCATCACTTGCTGGGGCGCAATTTCCTCCACAGCCTTCAGCCACGGCCCCACATATTCTTCGCTTAGGTTGCTGACGTCCTTGCCCTCATACTCCCCGTGCATGAACATAGTCTGAATGATAATGTGCCCGTGAAAGTCCTTCATGCGCTGAACGAGGGCGGGCAAGTCGTAATGCGTGTTAGGGCGGTCTACGTGGCGGATATATTCGGTGTTGGCGGTGTCGAGCTTGAGGATATTATTGTCCACCAACTGAAGAGCGCGAAAGACGCTGTCTTTCAGTATCATTGTGGCGTTGCTCAATACCGAAACCTTTGCCTTGGGGCAGTATTTATTGCGCAGGACAATGCTGTCCTCCACTATCTCCAGAAAATGGGGGTGCATCGTGGGCTCGCCGTTGCCGGCGAATGTGAGCACATCGGGCATGCGCCCCTCCTCTTGCATCTTTTTCAATTGGTTCTCCATTGCCACCTTCACCTGCTCCCTTGTGGGGCGGGGCGAGTGGGGTCTGCGCTGGGCGTTGAAGCCGCATTCGCAATAGATACAGTCAAACGAACATAGTTTTCCGTCTGCCGGCATGAGGTTGATGCCGAGCGAAAGCCCCAGCCTCCTACTATGTATTGGTCCGAATATCGGCGATGAATAGATAACGGTTGACATTAGATTATCCTCGTTTTGAATACACTTAAATGTGAGTTTGTGCTTGTCTGTATGCAGAGAGAGATATGGCGATAACGAACGATTGTCTATTTTCTTTTTCAAACCTCTCGAATTCGAGGGGATTGAACTTAGAATTGCATAGATTGCTTCTTATTTTAAGGTGTTCATCACGCTTATCTTTGCCGTGCTATATTCTTTTGAATGCAAAGATACTACTTTTTATTTTAATCACACAATTTTGTTTGGCCATGGGAATAAATCTTCTGTCAGTTGAATACGGTGATTTGATATAATGCCAATTTGTTTTGATATGATAATCGCGCGTGTTGTCATTAAACGGTGAAGTGTCCATTTCGTAATAATGTCATCCTTTATGGCATACAGATGTCATCCTTTATGGCATACAGAAAGGGGTCTGTAGGGGCGGGTTTTATACCTGCCCGCAAATTAATAATGCGATTAACGGTTTGAATTACAGAATGTTGTTGCGTTGTTTTTGCGGGCGGGTGTAAAACCCGCCCCTACCGGTTCAATCAATACATCGCGTGTGTTTCCGCCTCAATCTTAACGCGATGATTTCTCGCGCTTGCGCCCGTTTTTCCCCTCTTGCGGCGTGATTTTCCCCACTTGCGGCGTGATTTTTCCCTCTTGCCGCGAAAAATGCTCGCGCAAGTTTGCGTTCACAGTGCTGTAACATTATCTTAACAGTACTGTTTAGTTATTGTT
>CAZQVW010000070.1:0-11502 GCA_964596865.1 uncultured Bacteroidaceae bacterium | reverse complement strand
AACGATAGTCAAAACGATTGGAAGTGGATTTTTCGCGGGATATTGCGGGTTTTTCAGGCGATTTATGCGTGAGAGCGCGAGAAAAATAAATTTATGAGGAGGAATGATACTTTTCCGCAAAATGTAAGGGTGGCCCGGCTGCCTCTTTTTCAGTAGCCTCCCGCTAAAATTGTGGCTATGTGGGAGCGAGGTGTAATCCGCATCGACTGTTCTTCTTCAAATGAGAAAAAGTAGCTATCTTTGCTCTGCAAAATCGCGGCCATGAAAAGAATATTAACCCTTGCTGTGCTGATGGCGTGGGCGCTTATCGGCATGGCGCAAAAAATGCAAAACAATATGAAGACTGTGTATGATTTCTCGAGCCCCTACGGGTACTGTCCTGCACGCCAAAACTATAAAGTCTAAATTATAACCAATGAAATTTCTACATACTGCCGATTGGCACCTCGGCGACACTTTCCACGGGTATGACCGGATTGAGGAACATCGACATTTCCTCGGGTGGCTGGAACACCGGATTGAAGAAGAGCAGCCCGATGCCCTACTGGTGGCGGGCGACATCTACGATAACGCCAACCCCTCCGCCGTGGCGGAAGAATTGCTGTATACGTTCCTGTCTAATGTTACTAAAAACAACGATGGATTGCAGGTAATCCTCACCGCAGGCAATCACGATTCCGGTCGCCGACTGGAAGCCCCCGCCGCCCTGCTCAAAGGGATGGGCGTAGTGGTGAAAGGTGTGGTGGAGCACGATGAAAAGGGCGAACCGGAGATGGAGAGCCTAATCGTGCCGGTGCATTCGCGCACTAATATAAATAATGTAATGGGCGTGATGGCGGTGCCTTATCTCCGCACGGGCGACATTCCGTTTCGTAACAGTAGGAGTCAGAGCGTTAGAGAGTTTTTCCACGAACTTAGTCGCTTTGCTCATAAACAGTTGGGCAAGGATGTGCCACTGGTATTGATGGCTCATTTGTACGCCGCGGGGTCAGAGGTGGCTCAGGACGAGCATTCGGAGCGCCTTGTCATCGGTGGCGAAGATTGTATCGATGTGGGCGACATTTATCGCGATGCCGCGTATGTGGCGCTGGGTCATATCCACAAGGCGCAGAGAGTGGGAGCGGGCAGTGCCCAATCCTATGGCGCTGATGGTGGCCGCAACGGAGGCAATGTGTATTATAGCGGTAGTGCACTGGGGATGAGCTTCAGTGAGCGCAATTATCACCACGGAATAAACAGTGTGACGATAGATGATGAGGGGCGCGTGGACGTGGAGCGCGTAGAATATAAGCCCCAGCGCCGTTTGGTGTCGTTGCCGGAGGCGGGAGCCGCTCCTTTATCGGAGGTGCTTCGCCAGATTCAGACATTGCCAAAAGCTAATTCCGTAGACGGATTGGAATGGCCCTACATAGAGATACGATTGGAGGAGGCCACTCCCTCCCAGACCGCCCAAAACGAAATTCTAAATGCTTTGGACGACAGGGCGGCGCGGCTGTGCCGGTTGGTGAGGGTGATGCCAAAGGGCAGTGAGGACGGCCCCCGCCGCAAGATGCAGTCGCTGGACCAATTGCGCAATATCAGTCCGCTGGACATAGCCATGGACGCCTATCTTCAGGCCACGGGCAAGGAGATGAGCGAGGATTTGGCGGCCCGATTCCAAGAAGCCGCAAACGAGGCGGGATTGCAGGCCGACGCCGACAGTTAATGACTTTCGATACTCCACTTTTATGAAAATAGACAAGATAGAAATATGTAACCTCGCCTCGCTGGAGGGCGAGCAAGTGATTGATTTCACGCAAGAACCGCTGAAATCGGCCGGACTGTTTGCCATCACCGGCAATACCGGCACCGGAAAGAGCACCATCCTCGATGCCATCTGTTTGGCGCTCTATAATGAGGCGCCCCGTCTGGGCAACCGCGAGCGCAACGTGGCCTCGCCCACGGGCGAGAAGACGTCTATCTATAGCCCGTGCAATATGTTGAGGCGCGGCACCACGCAGGGGTATAGCAAGGTAACGTTCTCATTGGGCCAAAAGGAGCAGTACCAGGCTGTGTGGGTGGCCTCGCTCACCCGCAACGGCACCTACCGCCCTATTGAGCGGCAGTTGATACGCCTTCAGCCCAAACGCCAAGTATTGGCCGATACCAACACGGAAACAAAGGCTCGCATCGAGCAACTGATAGGATTGGATTTCGACCAATTCACGCGCACGGTGATTTTGGCGCAGAATGGATTCTCCAATTTCTTGTCGGCCAAGAAATCCGACAAGTCGCAACTGCTGGAAAAGATTACCGGTACGGAACTGTACGCCCAAATCTCGCGCAGCATCTTCCGCCATACGCAGGAGGCCAAAAGCGCGTATGATTTGGCCAAAGAGAAAATGGAGAGTCTGGCCCGCAAAATCCTTAACGACGACGACCTGCGCCATACACGCAACGAGCTCGAGCTCGCGCAAGCCAAATATAAGAAACTGGCCGACGAGCGCGAGCGCATGGCCAAGCAATTGGAATGGTATGAGCAATATGAAAAGGCCAAGGCCGATTATGAAAGTAAGAAGGCCGTGGCTTATGAGGCGCAACAGGCTTATAATACCATGTATGACAAGCGGAAAGATCTGGAGCGCTACGACAAACTGCAGCCCCTGGCTCCCACCTATCATACCATCGAGGAGGTGAAGAAAAACATCACTCGGATAAACAGCGATGTGAGCGCCAAGAAACTTATCTGCGACCGCTATATGAGCGATGTGGAACAAAGCAACGCCAAGCTCAATGATGCGCGCAGCAGGTTGCTCACTGCCAATCAGATATTGTCGATGCGTCAGCCCGAAATCAATCGCGGTCGGCAAATCGAGGGCCAACTGCATACTGCTGCCGACAATCTGAAAAACACACAGCTCGATCTCAAGGAACATTCCGATAAGCTCAGTCAGCTGGAGGGCGAACGCCGCGCCAAAGAAGAAGAGCGCGACAATTGTCAGAAGCGCTTGGCCAATGCCGGCTTGGCTGTGCAGGCTATGACGCAGCATCGCTCCATGATTCCGCAGATAGACTACCTTCGTTCGCGGTTGCAGAGAATGAACGAGCTTCGCCAAAACACTATCAAGGAGCAGAAAAAACAGGAGGAGAGCAATCGCAACCTTGCTCACTTGAAAGAGCGCGAAGCCCAGCTCAATGAAGAAGCCCACAACCAGCAAGAAGAGATTGACCGCCTTAATGGGGAACTGCTGATCCATAATCAGGCTAATAAGGGGCTCACCTCCGGCGAGATACAGGAACGCCTCAATCGTCTGAACGACCGCACATTGCAATCCGGCACTGCTATCGTCCTGTGGAACCGCATCGACCGCCGCTATACCGAAATCCATGATAAGCGCGATGAACTGCGCCGCCGCCGTAGCCAAAACGAGGTGCTCCACGCCCAGATATTGCAGGCCAAGGTGAGGGTGGAGGAATTAATCCGCCGCTATGACCAAGCCCATAACTCCTATACCCTCTCTCAAAGCACTGCCATCACCTCCCTACGCGACAAACTGAAGGAGGGCGAGCCCTGCCCCCTGTGCGGATCCGCCCACCATCCGTTTCATACGGAAAGCCCCGCGCAATTAGACGACCTATTAAACAACCTCAAGGAGCAAGACGCGCAGGCGCAGAGGGATCTGGAGAATGCTCGCCAGAGTATGGGCGAATTGGAGAAACAATATAATGATGAGCAGGGCCGATTGGCTGGCGAGGACTCGCTGCTTGAGCGGCTGAAAGGTGAACAGCAGGAAGATGTGGCCGAATGGAAACAGTATGAGGGGCTCGACCCCACTTTCAACACGTGCGACGAGAATGTGAACCGCCTAAACCGCCTTACCACGCTCAAAAAGATACATGAGTCCTCCGATAAGGAGCGCGCAGACGTGGCCCTGTTACTGCAGACGTTTAATAAACACCAAGACGAGATAAATCGCATCAATGCTCTCGTGCAGCAATCGCAACAGAAGCTCACCGAGATCTCGCGCCAGCAGGCCCGCATCGTGGCCGGCAAGCAAGTGGAAGAAACCAAGATTGCTAATGCGCGCGATGCCATTGACGAGAATACGCGCAAGCTCACCGATGAGACCACCAACGTGGATTCCATCATTACCGTGAGCAATTGGCGCACGCAATGGGAACAGAGCTATGAGACCTTCGACCGCCTTTTGGCCGACATCAAATTCCGCTGGGAGGAAAACAATAAGGTCGTGGAGAAAGAGAAGAATAACCTCCTCGTGCTCCAACAACAGGTGGATAAATACGATGGCATTGTGGGCAATCTGAATCAGGAGTGGCAAAATCTCCAGCGCAAAGCCGATATTCAGCAGCAGCAGGTGGATAAATACAAGGAGGAATTGCGCAATATCTTTGGCAACAGCAGTGCCGACGCCGAAGCCACACGTCTCAACGAGGATGTGGCGCGATGCAGCAAGGACGCAGATGTGGCTCTGGAGAATTACCATACGGCTCAGGAGAAGCTCAATAGCGTGAACGGCGAGATAAGCAGTCTCAACAGTCAGAGCGAAGAGATGGACGCCAATCGCCGTCGGCTGCAGACGCAATTGGACGAGGACATCTCGCGATTTAATATGGGCGGCGGTTCCATGTTGCAATACCACGATCTGGAGCGTTATTTCTCCAACCCCGAGGACTGGAGCGCCTTGCGTCATAAGATAGACAACTTGCGCTCCGAGCATGAGGCCGCCGTATATAAGATGGAGGCGGCAGAAACGGTGGTGAACGACCTCAATCGCTCGCCTTTCCGCCCGTCAGACAATGATGTGATGGAGACGCAATCGGCCCTGAAGGAGCGTAGTGAACAGTTGGCCTCGCAGATTGACGAGGTGATGAAGGAACAGCAGGATTTGGAGTACACTCTCCACGCTCATCAGGACAGCGTGAGGGAGACCGAGGCCTTCCGCCCCACGCTGGAGAGCAAACAAAACGATATGGAGCAATGGCAGGAGCTCAACAGGGTGCTTGGCAGCGCCGACGGCAAGGCTTTCCGCGAGATTGCCCAATGCTATACGTTTGATTTCTTAGTGGAATACGCTAATAGGCAGTTGGCCGACCTTACACCGAGGTATAAACTGCGTACCCACCAAGGCACTTTGCAACTGGAGGTCATTGACCGCTATATGCTGGATCAGGTGAGGGCTGTCAATTCGCTTTCCGGCGGCGAGTCGTTTATTGTGAGTCTGGCGCTGGCGTTGGGATTGTCGTCCCTCTCCAGCAATAATCTGGAAATCGGCAGTCTCTTTATAGACGAGGGCTTTGGCAATCTTGACAACGAGAATTTGAACATGGTAATCGATGCGCTTAGCAATCTCCAGAATACCCAGCGCCGCAAGGTGGGGGTCATCAGTCATACCGAGTTGATTCAATCGCGCATATCGCCCAAGATTTGCTTAGTGCCCAAGCCGGGTGGGCGCAGCGAGATTGAAGTGAGAGGGTAGGGGCGGAATATAGGCCGATGAGCGAAAGAAAAGAAATAGTGCAGGGCAAGGGCGATGGGAATAGTGGTCGCTCGATTGTGCCCTTCGGATTGTGGCGCGCCATTGCTCGATTGCGCCGCACCCTATTGCTGACATGGCGCGGGGATAAGCGCCGCTGTCTGTGGACAAGCGTGCAATCGCCGCTCCTGTATGGCTTTTTTATCGACGTGGTGCGCAATCGCAGTGCCTACTACGCGTACAGTGAGTTTGCTGCGCTGTGGCGGAAATTCTCGCGGCGCCAACGCCGTTTGGCAAAACTGCTATTTCGCGTGGCCAATTATGTGAGACCTGCCGTTATTTTTGTGCCGGAGGGGGCTGATGAGCGCTGGATTCCCTTTTTGTGTCGCGGAAGTAAGATTAGTTCGGTTATAAAATACCGCAATAGCGATGATTTGGCGGCCATGACGAAAGAGGTTGCCGCTAAATGCCATCATCTTAATGGCCTAAGTGAAGAAACTGGCCTTGCCCCCCGCCCCGTGATGCTCATATTGGCGGATTGCGGCGACGCGGGGGTGATTAAGACCCTTTCCGGTGCGCCCCTCGGCCGCGGCTCTATGGTTGTGGCCACGGATATTCGCTCCACGCCCGTCATCAGAAGTGGTTGGCAGCAGATGTGCGCGGCTTCGTGGGCTTCTGTCAGTATCGACCTCTATTTTGCGGGTCTTATTATGATTAGCCCCACTTTTAGTCAGCTTCATTACAAGGCTGTCCTATGAGCGGGCGAGGCTAAAATCATTTCCGCTGCAATGCGTATTTGTTCTGATTAGTTTTTCTACACCTATCATTCAATAATCCCTTTTTAAGCCACTATGAGCAAGATTTACACACGCACAGGCGACAATGGGCAGACCTCCCTTGTGGGTGGCGCCCGCGTTAGTAAGACCCACCCGCGCCTTGAGGCCTATGGCACCATCGATGAGCTCTCCTCCCACTTGGGGCTTTTGTCTGCGATGCTGCCCCAGAAGGAACACCACCGCCTTTTCTTGCTGAAAATCCAGCATTCGCTGTTTGTGGTGTCCACTTTGCTGGCAACCGAGGACGACTGTGGCTTTCGTCCTGCGCCTTTGGACGTTAGCGCCATTTCTAATCTGGAACAAGAGATTGATACCCTGCAATCCCAGCTGCCGCCTTTGCGCGCTTTTATCATTCCGGGCGGATGCAAGGAGGCCTCTCAAGCGCATGTTTGCCGCACTGTCTGCCGCCGCGCCGAGCGCCGCGTGTTAGCCCTGAATGAGCACACTCCTGTGAGCAAAGACGTGATTTGTTACCTTAACCGATTGAGCGACTATCTGTTTGTCCTTGCCCGCTACCTCAATATTCATAGCGCTACGCCGGAAATCGAGCACAGGTAAACCTTTCTTAACAAAAAGCCCCGATATTTTCCCTGTTTTATTCGCCCGCTATTAGAAAATAGATTACTTTTGCACGCCGTTAGAAAAAATACAACCGAAAAAAGGATCTATTACTATGTATTGGACACTTGAGTTAGCTTCTAAATTGGAAGATGCTCCCTGGCCAGCTACCAAAGAGGAGCTCATCGATTACGCTCTCCGCTCCGGCGCTCCGATGGAAGTTGTGGAAAATCTTCAGGAGATAGAGGACGAAGGCGAGGCCTATGAGAATATAGAGGACCTGTGGCCCGATTATCCCACAAAAGAGGATTTCTTCTTTGATGAGGACGAATATTGAGCCTTATTATAATGTTCTGATATTATTCTAAGACGATAGGAGCAAAAGAATTTTAGATTAAACGCTTAAGCGGGAGCTGCCCATTTGGGTTGCCCCCGCTTTTTTGCGTTTTGTGGGTGTCTTTTGATTTGTTGATGTGGGCAAGAACAAAGCAGCCCCCGAGGTCTCACAGATCTCGGGGGCTGTTTTATTGTATTGCCTCGGTAGGTCTACTTCAGCATCTTCATGATTTTGGCGAAAGCCTTGGAGGAGGCCGATTCGCCTACAATCTGGGCGTAGATGGAGGCCACATCACTGGCGTTGGCCACGCCGTCGCCGTTCACATCTACGGCAGAGAGATTGTAGCCGCTGCCTTCGCCGTTGGCGATATAGTTGTACACCACTGCGATGTCGGCAGAGTTGATTTGGCCATCGCTATTAACATCGGCCTTATTGCCGGAAGGTATTGCGCTCATGCCGGTAACGGTGATGGTGTAGGCTGTCTCTACGTCAGGCACCTCGCCCGTGTATTTTGTGGGGTCGATAATGCCGGTCTGGGCATCGAAGGAAGAGCCGGTGCCGCCGACAGCAACAAATTTCTTGCCGGTGGAGATAGCTGTGCCGGGATCCACATGGAATCCGTGGAGGCCGCCCACGATACCGTTGCTAACAAAGTTGTAGCTGTGGTCTACAATCTCGGTGGGGAAGGGAATAACGATGTCGTAACCCTCCACAGAGGTGGAGGAGGCGGTGTCGCCCAGCACAACCAAGCAAGGCTCGCCTGCTTTGAACTCGTTTTTCTCGTAGAACTCGATAGTGCTCACCAGCTGGCTGTCAGCGTTCAGTTCCTGAGTGATCTTTTTGATGGCATAGGTGTGAACCTGGTCGTCATTGAGCTCGGCCAAATCAGAGAAGTTGTAAGGCAGGGCCATGATGTCCAGTGTGTTCATACCGAAATCGCCGATAGAGATAGCCATCTGCTCTTCGGGGTCAATCTCGATGAGGCTCCAAACAGAGGCGGCGCTGCCCCCTTCGTGGCAAATCACATCGTTAGCTGCGCCCTCGGGCCAGAGGGAATAATTGTTGCGGTTTTGCGAGGTAGTGGGGATAAGTTCAAAGCGATTGCTGCCCTTCATCAACAGATTGTAGGGTACAGGAGTTTCGCTGACGGGGAGGTTGATGCCTGCACCGGCGAAATTGCCCAAATAGTAGCCGGAGTACATATTCTGGATGGCGTAGTAGTTGTTTACGCTGTCCACCAATACAAATCTCCACATGGCTTTGGGGTTGTTGTTTGCGTTAAGCTGACCGCTGGCCGGATCTACGAGGCCCCACTTGGTTACAGAGCCGCCGGCATACTTGTTGTCGAGGTAGATGGCGCTACCGGTGCAGCGAGCATCGTCTGTTCCGGCTTCGCCTTGGCGCTCGGTGTCGGCGTTGGTGATGAAATACCATTTATTGGGCTCCACGGTCTTAATGCCTGCTATGTAGGCGGCGCGGGCAGTCGTGAGCTGGGCAGTGGCGGCCTGAATAGCGGCCACCTTGATGGGCGAGCCAAAGGCATTGGCGCGAGCATCGTTGATGGCAGCGCGCAGATTGTCGACAAGTTCCTGTGAAGATACCTGTCCTAACTCATCGCCCACAGAGGCGTTCTCCAACAGGGTTTCGCATTCGCTGATAAGGGAGGCCAATTCGGTGGTATCGGCATAGAGGGCGCGCACAGCATTGATAGCGGCCTGCATCTCGTCTACGTCAGCCTGCGTAGCACTGTCGCGAGCCACGATAGCGCGCTTGGCTTCGAGCACAGAGAACATCTTGTCGGCAGCCTCCTTCATACCGGTGGTGGTATAGTATTGCGAGGAGGCCTCGTCGTAGACTGTCTTGTAGAGCTGTGTCTCTGACACGGTGAAATAAGAGCTTCCCAAATGGTTGCTAATCACGTCTACGCGAACAAACGAATAGGGTGCGCCGCAATCAAAGGTGATTTGTGCGGGCAGAGGCAGTTCGCCCATGTCGGCGCTGGCCACCTGTGTCCAAGAATTGGCGTTAGTGGTGTCGTTGGTTACAAATATCTGCACCCTGTTAGGACGCTCGTTCATGCCCCACAGATGCTGGTTGGCATTGCCGTATTTACCACTGGCGCAACGAGAGTTGTAGGCGAAAGTGATGGTCTGTTGGGGGTTCTTGCTAATATCGAAATAGATAGAACCCTCGCCCTGCATGTAGGTGGAGTCTATATTATCGATAAGATACTTATAATTGTCGGAGAAATCCACGCCCTGCTTGCGGATAGAAGAGAAGGTAATCTGGTTGCCCTCGATGGGCGCTGCATCGATGCCGCCACCGGCCACTGTGATAAGCGGGTTGATGGTGTCGGGACGATAAGTGAAGAGGTTGCCGTAGAGAGTGGTGGCCTCGTCCACCAAGCTGTTGAGAGTGGAATTGAGAGCGGCCTGTGCCTTTTGCTCGGCAAAGCTATCGAGCAGGCTCTGGTCGGTGATTTTCCTAAGATACCAGAGGTTGAAGTGATGCTCCACGGTGCCCGGGGAGTTCCATTCGGCCCAACTGATGATATTGCCCTCGTTGTCGGAGGCAACTACGCCCTTGTCGGTGCAATAAGAAGCGCCGTGGTTGGTGCGGCTGCCCCAGAAGAACTTACCTGTAACGCGCAGACGGAAGTTCTGCGGCTCAACGCGGTCATAGGCGATAGGAGCGTTGCAGTTATACCAGTCGGTAGGATTGCCTACGTAGTAGTCGGTGAGATAGCTCTGCATCCACCATTCTTCGGAGGTGTCGCCCGGGGTGAAATGCCAAACAAATTCGGGTTTCTGCGGGTCGAACGTCTTATAGCTCACCATTTTGGCATTGGTGTTGGCGTAGACGGCCTTTTCGATGCCGAAGTTGTTCATATAGTCGTCGAAACCGCTCACCACATAGTAATAGCCCTCGGAGATAGGGATAGTGGCGCCCTGAATGGCGGCGTGAGCGGCCTTCAGATTGTTGATAGCGGTGATGAATTCCTCATCGCTCTGGCCAGATGCCTGTGTTTGCAGGGCCGATTCCATGGCGGCCTGATAAGCATCGGCCTGTGATTGCTCATAGAAGCCGGGGTCAGTGCCGCCGGTGTACTCGCCTTCCTCGGCATACTGATTGATAAGCGCTTCCAAGTCGCCGGAGTAGTCGGACACGAAGTGGACGCCATAGAGGTTCCACTGGTTGATGTCGGTGTAGCCCATATAGCACGGGCCGCCGTAGAGAGCGAGGTATGTCCAGTCGGTTTCACTGGTGGAGTAGGCCAGACCTACGGATTCATCGGTGGCCACCTTCGGGCCTGCGGTGTTGTTAGGGTTGGCCCAGTTGGCGATGTAATCACCGGTGAGCCCTTCGCGCAATACGCCGTATTGGTATTGGTCCCAAGCGTAGCCGGTGCTCCAAGGGATGTCTTCGCCGCAGCTGATTACCTGAAAGTTGGTGGCGTTGGCGATGTCGGCAGTATAAGTGATGGTGCCGGAGGAACCGCTGATGTAATTGTCATCAGTAACGCGCTTGAAATAGAATGTGGGCGCATTGGTGCGGATGTCGAGTGGGCCTTGTTCCACGATGAATACAGCCTCGTCACTAATGGTGCCGGTGTTGCTCAACTGGGTGCCGGTGATGTAGCGGCCCAAATCAGACGCGTTAAGAGCCGGTTCAATCACCACGCTGTCGCCTGCCTTTAGGGCCGACGCACTCTTAATGCCGGCGAGGTCCCATCGGGCGCTCATTGGCACTGTTGCTGCCCCCAAAAGGGTGAGTAGCAGAAAAAGTAGAGTTTTTCTCATAATAGAATTGGTTAGATGTTATTAAAAAAATGATTAGATTTGAGTTTGACACCACTAAGGTTGCGTTATTTTTATGGCATTCTTATTTCGTGCTGACAAATTTAGCGGTAAATATTTCTTTTTACTGCATTTGTACTATTAATTAATGTTAATGGAGTGATTTTTCTTTTTCTTTGCACTACTTCTTCTCTAAAAATCTTAAAAAGTTTCCGAAATGTAATCATCTGTTTCACATTCGCGATGCTAAAAAATTCATGTTTTTGTGGCCTCGCGCGTACATTAATTATATTAATGAAGTAGTGAAGAGCAAAATTGTACTGTATTTGTCGCGCCGGCAGGTGTTGTTTTCATTATATGCCGGTGTTTTGATTGAACCGGTAGGTTAAATTCAAACGCGTTGCCTGATAAAATCCGTTTTATCCCACTTCTTGCGAAAAAATCCCGCGTAAGTTTGCGTTCACAGTGCTGTAACAATAAGTTAACAGTACTGTTTAGTT
>CAZQVW010000069.1:0-11575 GCA_964596865.1 uncultured Bacteroidaceae bacterium | reverse complement strand
AGCATTTTATTTTTGGCGTAGCCGGGGTGAACGCTCATACCGGTGATGGTGATGCGAGCAGAGGCAGCATTGAAATTCTCGTATTCCAGCTCGCCCACCTCCGAGCCATCCATCGTATATGCCCAATCACAGCCGAAGCGCTCTACATCGAATTTATGAGCACCCATGCCAATCTCTTCGTCCGGATTGAAAGCCACATGGATATTGCCGTGCTCTATTTCGGGATGCTCTTTCAGATAGACCATAGCCTGGACAATCTCGGCGATACCGGCCTTATCATCGGCGCCCAAGAGGGTATGACCATCAGTAACAATGATGTCTTCGCCTTTATGAGCGAGGAGTTCGGGAAATTTCTTTGGCGAAATGGCGATACCGGCCTCTGCGTCAAGAACAATGTCGCCGCCATCGTATGCTTTAACAATGCGCGGATGGATATTGGCACCGGAGCAATCTGGACTGGTATCCATGTGTGAAATAAAGCCCACCTCGGGAATCTCCTTGTCGCAGTTTTTAGGCAAGACGGCATAGAGATAACCGTTGTCATCGAGATAGACATCGTCTAATCCCACATTCTCCAATTCTTCTTTCAGATAACGAGCGAAAGCCCATTGCTTTTCGGTGGAGGGGGTGGTCGATGAATCTTCGCTCGACTGTGTGTCAAACTTGGTATAGTTCAGAAATCTTTCTACTATGTCCATTTCTTTATTTGAAGTATTATAATTTGATTGCAAAATTAAGAAGCTATCGTTTCAAAAACCGGTACGTTTGGTAAGTCTATGATAGATATAAACAAGAATATCGTAGTATTTTGAAAATTCCGAGTATTTTGAGTGTTCTAAACTATCAGAGGAATTCTGTGCGCTTTTCAAGAGCGGGTTATCTGCATACCGGTGTCAGAGAGAGTCATCTCCACAAAGCGTGATGTGGGGGTGAGGGGATTGGTTTGCAGCATTGAGCGCAAACGAAGAGCGGCCTCCGGATCTTTAGCTACCATATACATAAACCCGCCGCCGCCAGCGCCAAGGAGCTTATAGCCCAAGCATAGGTCATCAACCTTACGACACAGCTCCTCTACCTGCTGCGGGGCAGTGCCACTGTCGAGCTGGCAATTCAGTTCCCAAGAGCGGCGCAGGAGGGCACCGTATTCAGCGAAGTCGTCATGCTGGATAGCGTCCTGCATATTGAGGGCGTGCTCTTTCATCTCATTGAGGATAGAAAGGGTATGTGCATCGTTAAGGAACATACCGCGCACGATTTCTTGCAATATCTTTTTGGCCGTGCGGCGGATACCGGTGTAATAGAGCAGATGGCATAAGCCCTGTTCGTGGCGGAATAAGGGGTCTGGCAACCAGGCCGTGGAGATATTTTGATCAAATCCCTCTTGGCTTTTCAGCATCTTGATGCCATGGAGCACACCGCCGTATTGGTCTTGCCAACCGCCGCCGGTGGTGAGCAGTTGCTCCAGCACAAGGGTGCGATTACAGATTTCGTATTTAGACCATCCCAGTCCGCAGAAATCAGACAGAGTGCCCAACACTGTGGCGGCGAGTATGCTACTGGTGCCTAATCCGCTACCGGCTGGCACTGCGGCCATCATCACTATATCAATACCAGAGCCAAAATCCTCTAATTGTTTGCGCAAGGAGGGGTAGCGCTGTTTGCAAAAACGAGGCAGAAATCCGGCCAATGCCATAGCCGCTTTGGGGATTGAGAAAGGAGAGCCAACTTGGTCATAAGCAGAGAGCTCCTCGAATGTAGACACGGTCTCTTCCGCGCCGAGGTCGATGGAGCGGCAAACGATATTGTAATTATGATTTGGCTTCACATATACTTGTAATGGAGGCTGTCCATTGAGATTGAGCGCCATATTCACCACATTGCCGCCGGTATAAAGCGAGAATGGAGGGGTGTCTGTCCACCCTCCGGCCACATCAGCCCTAACAGGCGAGCGTCCCCAAACAATCTGGTCGTCAAGGACACATAGGTGAGGTAGATTTTTATCTTGCTCCACGCGCTCCACCATGCCATCGCGCAAGAGGTTAAACGCTTGTCTGGATTCCTGCGCTCCATCTTCTCCCCTCAATTCTTTTAATTGTGAGCGGAACATGGCGTCGTGGATACGAGTGGTGAGAGGGGCCTCTGAGGAAAGCACATGTGGAGCGGGCAGGTTGTATTCCACAAACTTATGAGCCAAATCATGAAGGTCGGTGGAATAGAAAACACTCATGGAATAATTGTCGGCCATAGCCATGAGGTCAAGCGCACGGAAGGATTTGCGCTGGTCTTCGGCCCGTTGCAGATTGGCTTTGTCAAGGATTTCGTCTGCAGACAATCGTGGCAAGCTACGCCAAAGTTCTGTAGTTTTCTTATCCGGATTATCAGAAATAAACCAATTTAACAGGCGCCCAAGTGTGTCCAAGTCTGCGCTGACAGGGAAAAGTTCGGCTCGCTGTATGTCTTCAATAGAAGAGAAATCGGAAGAAACTATGCCTCTCTGTTTTGCCCACCGCGCAAACGGCTGCTCCAGATACATTGTACTCTCGTCTTCCAAATTCCCATTGAAAACATCCGTATAGCCATACGGCCGCAGACACCATTCTTTTTCTCCCACCGGCACCACATCTATACACTGGCCTTCGCCAAGGCGCACCACCCAATTATTTACCGGTACGCCGGTGATGACAGTGCGTGTAGGTATATTCCATGTAACAGGAACATAGGCATTCTCTATCCATATATAAGGTACGCGGAGGTCGATAGAGGAGCGCACCACGGCATTTTGCGTAAAGATACTGGGATGAGGCTTCACGGGCTGATACATCAGATGGCGTTGGTCTTTCACATCGTTGATGACCGCCTCGGTGGACGACAGCAATTCGCGAGTGGTGCCATAATGAAGGAACGACCCATCATCAAGGGGGAGAATGGCCACACTGAGGTCTTTCAATAGCGGTTCGGGACGGGAGGGGTGGGTGCCAAGGCCGGTACCAAATTGGGCATAGAGGTCATAATCGTGTGGGCGACCTTTGTCTGCGCCGCAAAGCAGAGCCAACCGCTCCACCGCCTTATCGCTCAATAGCCATACGCCCACGTCCATAAGATAGAAATGTGTGGGCAGAAGGTCGTCCAACTGTTGCACGGAAGGCTTTTGCAACATATAATCGAGGGCATTGGGATTTTGGCGGTCTATCATAAATACACCGTGATGGCAAGCCAAAGATGGATCTTGCCATAATCCCAAGCATACCACATCGGCTTCGGGAATATCGGGCAATTCTGTGGCTCTTATCATCACATCGCCAGATGCCACCAGGGTGTGGTAGCGCTCGGGGGCCATTTTTAAGAGGCGCTGATAGAGAGGCAACTGAAATTCCAAAAGGGTCTGGTCTATTTTTTGCCCGCGCTTGGCTCTAACCACGGGAATAGGTGTGAGCACTTTGCCTGATGTGGCGTATGCCGGTATGCGCCTGCCGCTACCGCCGGCATGGATTAGAATACGTTTTTCCTTTGGCAACCATTCGCGCATCGATTGGGACGGAGCTTCTGCACGGCGGCATTCGTCCAACAACCATACTGTTCCGCCACCAGAACCCACACGACCGTCCTTGGGATCACTGGTACAGAAAAAAGACAGGGCATCCGTACCCGTCAGATTATGGAAATACTTTACCAAATTCTTAGGCAAAGAAAGTAGATATTTCATTTTGTATTAGAATAGAGTATTAAGAATTAATTAGCTTGTGAGGTAATGGAACAGAGCAGTTGTAAGATAGAGGCTTGGCATGGTGGAGCCACAAATTCGGCAAAATGGATTATAGTGGTTTCCTCTTTCTTGATTTCGGCGAAAGCCTCGTGGATTTTTCTGCCACGCATGAGGGATTGCCCACCTGGATTATTTACTGTCGTTTTGCTGTTCCAGTATTTGGCGGGCGGACACTTCTTTCCATGTCCCATCTTCTTGGCCGAAGACAAGCATCCTGCCAAAGGCCGCCGCCTTGAATACCATGCGGCGATTGGCATCCATTAGGCCTCGCTGGACATTGCGGGCATAAGGCGTGAGGGGAGAATTGCCGTCAGTCATGTGAGAAGATTTTATTGTAGCGCTTGAGGTCGAACACGGTGGCCTGTCCGTTCACCGTTTCGGCCACCACCACCGAGGCCGCATTATTATCTATCAGCAGCCACCGATCCACAATAGACGAATATACCTCCACCAGATTGCGGATACCGGCCGCATAGCGACGCCGAATTACATCTTCGGGAATATTATGGCCGCCCTCCTGCACTCGGTGAGCCACCCGCTCCACCGCCACATCGGGCGATGAGAGCCACAGGAAAATTAGTTCCACTTCATAGCCACCCTTGTGAGCCCGCTTGATTAGGTTTACGTAGGAATGGGTAGAGAGTGTGGTCTCCACGGCAAAAGTAACACCGCGCTTCATGAGGTCGCCGATGCGTTGTATCATCAGTTTGCCAGCCTCAATGGGCACGCTCTCGGGATGGAAGGGCGACAGCCCTCGTGCTATTTCGTCGGCATTGATATATTCCTCGCAGTGCATATAACGGGGCAGGATGGTAAAGGCCGCAGTGGTCTTGCCGGCTCCGTTGCATCCCGCGATGATATACATCTTTTTCTGCTCCGCAGGGGGCAGAGACGAAAGGTTTTTCTTATTACTATCTTGTTCCACTATTTTAGTTTCTTATCCGGCTGCAAAGATAATAAAAAAAATAATATTAGGGCAATTGTAAAAAGATTATGACAATTTCAGCCGAGCTGGTCTATGATATTGTCTATTTGTGAATGGAGGTCGGCCACGCCATCGTTGAGGATAACAAAATGAGAGCGGCGCTCCTTTTCCTGTTGCGGCATTTGCAGGTGAATCCATTCCAAAGCTTTGGATTCCGAGATATTATCGCGCTTCATAATGCGGCGCACGCGCACATTTTCGGGGGCAGCTACCGTGATAATCTTATCCACATCGTTTTCCCACCCCGCTTCAAAAAGCAGGGCGCATTCCACAGCCTTGATGCGCACACCTTTATTATAATAACAATCTTTCCCGTCTTCTTCGCCACCGCCGGCCAACCAACGATGCATTCTTTCCCTGACTCGAGGGTGTACGATTCTATTAACAGCTTGCGCGTTGGCCTCGCTTTGGCAGATGAAATCGGCAATACGGGCTTTCACCAACTGGCCTTGTTCGCCTATCACGCCTTCGCCAATGAGCTGGCGCAATTCGGCATGTATGTGGGCGTTGTGGCGCATCTCCAGCTTGGCCTCATCGTCTGTATAAAACACGGGGATTCCCCTCTCCTCCAATAGGCGACACACATAGCTTTTGCCACTGCCTATCCCGCCGGTAACAGCCAATGAAATTATCTCATTCCTCTCCACTGTCTTCTATCAGAAAATCCACATCCTCGGGCTCTAAGCGCACATGCGAGACATTGGCCGGTTGGCTCTTCAGATGCAGGTGTAATTTGCCATCGCTGCTATTCATTACCTCCTGATAGCTCACCACGATAGCGAATTTGTCGGGCGTAATCTCCTTGTATTTCTGCATTCCCACCTGAAAGACCACATTCACATACCCGGGGAACGTGCGCAGTGTCTTGCCCGCGGGGAAATTGATGTATTCCACCTTCACCGGCAGCGAGTTTTCTGTCATGCGGTCCACAAAGATTCGGGCGTTCACCTTTTCCGGCACCACCTTCACGCCCGGGGCCACATCAATGCGGGCGCGCACGGTAATATCTTCGCGCAAATCGGTGAGACTAAGCGGGCGCGTGGAGATCGAAGTGAGGGTATCAAGAATCTCGCGCGAGGCATACACGGTTACTTTCTGTGGAGTGACCTTGCTGCCCATGATGCAATAGAGCGTGTCGGCAGTAATATTGCCCACCACCTTCACAGACACCTGTTTGCTTAGGCCGAAGTTATAGAAATATTCCAACGTGTCGGGTGTGAACCCTAATAACGAAGTACTGCTAAGCAATCGTTGCGTAGCGGATTTGGCTACATCGGCGGTGGGGATACGTACATGGCCCGAGCGCATATCAAAATCGCGGAAATCCACCACGATGTTGCCAATAGTGCCATCCCAACGATAGCGCATCAATGTGCTGCCACGGTCTTTGAGGCGCATTCCCACCGTGGTGGGCAACGGAGTGGTGATCACCACGTTTTCCGGCACATTTTTCAGTGTTACGCTCACCGGCACCTCCACCTCATATACTTCCTCCAGCGACAGAAACAGCCAAAAGCCGGCCGACAGAGCCAAAAAGAACAAGAAGACGAAGAAATTCCTATTGAGCACACTGCGAAGGAATTTCCACGCCGTCTTGAAAAAGTCGCGCCCCGTCTTTTGGGGGTTAGCCGAAGGCTGAACCTCTGGTGTTGAGGGCTGCAAACTGTCGGAATCCATGTCTTTGGGTTAGGGCAGGGAGCGAGAGCGCAAGTAGGCGCCTCTTATTTGGCTTGTGCCTCGGCTGCTGTGCCGGCATTGGCGTAGATTGACGATTTCTCTACCGTAATCTTCACGCCCTTGTCTATTTCCAGCACAACGGTATTCTCGGCATCGTTCACCTCGCGGATCACACCGTGGAGACCGCCGGCGGTAACCACCTCGTTGCCCACGCTCAATCCCTTGCGGAATTTTTCTATCTCTTTCTGTTTTTTCTTCTGGGGGCGGATCATAAAGAAATACATTATCGCAAAGATAGCGATAATCATAACCCAAAAACTCCACTGGCCACCACCAGCAGCACTGGCACCGCTATTTGCGGATTGCAATAATAGGATGTTGAGTAACATAATGATTGTAAAGGTTTATTGTTTCTACTAAGTGATTATTTCATAATTCGGCCTTGTTTCCGTAGTTCGCCCACGATGCTATCCAGTGCGCCGTTGATAAAACCGATGTTTTTCATGGCGCAATACATCTTGGCCACATTGATATATTCGTTGAGCGAGACACCCACGCCGATGTCGGGAAAATGGAGAATCTCGCACACAGCGGTCATCATCACGGCCACATCCATGCGGGCAAGGCGCGAGAAATCCCAGTTGTGGGTGTGCATACGAATGATGCGTACCTCCTCTTCTTTCCCGTAGATGGTCTTCACCACAAGGTTGCGGGCAAAAGCGAGGTCGTCGGGATTGGGATATTCCGGCAACAAGGGTTGCTTATCTCCCTCGGCCTCCTGAAAATGGCGGATTGTCTTTAATACGAATGTGTCTATAATGGAGCGGTCGCAATTCCAATATATACTCCATTCCTCCAAGGCTTCGTCCACACCGTCATTATCCACGATATACTTTTTATAAAGCGTCCTCCATAGCTCGCGATCTTGTTCATAGCTGTCTGTGGGGGCGTTCATATACTCCTCGTATTCGGGGCTTTGGCATATCTGGTCATAAAGGTTGTGCACCACATCATCGTGGAGCGTCCAACTGAGGTTTTTATGGTTGAGGGTGAAGGCGGTAAGTGTCTCGTTGCCCTCCAGCTGCATGGCAAACCGGTTGTTCACAAAGCGGTCGTTGGGCAGGGAGCGTATACCGCGATCCAGCAGGCGGGAACACGCCACTTCATACTCCTGTGAGGCATAGTCCGTGACATCGCAGATGAGATTAAGCATGTGATAGTAGAGGTCGTTGGCCTGTTCCAAACACTTATCCATCTCTTTCACCACGTCTTTCATATCCTTGCCCGGATTGAGCAGGTTGGCGTACACTAATTGTACGGCATTAATCCTAATTAGCTGTCTGTTGATCATATAATATTGCTTTCGGCGCTCCGCATAAGGCCATTTGCACTGCAAAAATAATCATTATTTTCCAAACAGCGTGCCTACACAAAATTTTTCTCGCTAAAAGAGCCTCGCCTGTAGTGGCGGTTTCCCAACTGTTTGCCCCCGCGCGGGCAACTAATAGGCACGAAAAAAGGGCATAATGAGGATAATGCGTATATTGAGCTATTGTTGCCCAAAATATCATTATGCTCACTATGCCCAAAATCGGAGGATGGTGATTATTTCTCGTTTGAGAAGACTATCTTGCCGTCTTTCACGTCGGCCAAGATAGGACGGGTCTTATCCAAAGTGGTGTCGCCAAGGATGGCCTTGCTAAGGTCGTTGAGCAAGTAGCGCTGGATGGCACGCTTGATAGGACGTGCGCCAAATTCGGGGTCGAAGCCCCATTCGCCCAACTGATGGACGGCGCTATCGCTCACGTGCAGCGTGATACCATTCTGCTGCAGATTCTTATTGACGATATTAATCTGGAGGCGCACAATCTGGTCGGCTTGTTCGCGCGTCAGCGGCTGGAAGAGGATGATGTCGTCCACACGGTTGATAAACTCGGGGCGAATCTTCTGCTTCAGCATTTCCATCACCTTTTGGCGAGTTTCGTCCATGATGCGCTGGCGCTCCTGCTGATTCTTGTTCTGCATCTCGGTCATGCGCTGCTGGATATACTGGCTGCCAAGGTTACTGGTCATGATGATGATAGTGTTTTTGAAGTTCACCGTGCGCCCTTTATTATCGGTGAGGCGCCCATCGTCCAACACCTGAAGCAGGATATTGAATACATCGGGGTGAGCCTTCTCAATCTCATCAAAGAGGACCACGCTATAGGGTTTGCGCCTTACGGCCTCGGTGAGCTGACCGCCCTCGTCATAACCAACATATCCCGGAGGCGCACCGATAAGTCTGGACACCGAGAATTTCTCCTGGTACTCGCTCATATCTATACGCGTCATCATGCTTTCGTCGTTGAAGAGGTATTCGGCCAAAGCCTTAGCCAATTCGGTCTTACCCACACCGGTGGTGCCCATGAAGATAAACGAACCGATAGGCCGCTTGGGGTCTTGCACACCGGCGCGCGAGCGGCGCACGGCATCGCTCACTGCCTGGATAGCCTCGTCCTGACCGATGATGCGCTTGTGGAGCTCTTCCTCCATGTGGAGGAGCTTCTCCCTTTCGCTCTGAAGCATACGCGTTACGGGTATGCCTGTCCAGCGGCTCACCACCTCGGCGATGTCATCGGGCGTTACCTCCTCTTTTATCATGGCGTTGCCCTGCTGGGCGTTGTTCAATTCGCTTTGGATAGAGGTAATCTCGTCTTGCAGCGACTTGAGTTTGCCATAGCGAATCTCGGCAACTTTGGCGTAGTTGCCCTCGCGTTCGGCTTTGTCGGCCTCGAAGCGGAGTTGCTCAATCTCCTGCTTATTCTGCTGGATTTTGTTCACAAGTTCCTTCTCGTGCTTCCATTTAGCCATCTTGCTTTCCTGCTCCTGCTTGAGCTCACTGATTTCCTTGGAGAGCTGCTGGAGCTTGGGCTCATCGCCTTCGCGCTTGATGGCCTCGCGCTCAATTTCCAACTGGGCAATACGCCTCTTCAGGTCGTCCAATTCGTCTGGCATAGAGTCGCGCTCGATACGGAGCTTGGCGGCAGCCTCGTCCATGAGGTCGATAGCTTTATCCGGCAGGTAACGATCGGAGATGTAACGCTGGGAAAGAGTAACGGCGGCGATTACTGCATCGTCCTGTATACGCACCTTGTGATGGTTCTCGTATTTCTCCTTGATACCACGCAGGATGGAAATACTGTCCTCGGTGGAGGGCTCGTCCACCATCACCACCTGAAACCTCCTTTCCAGAGCCTTATCCTTTTCAAAGTATTTCTGGTATTCATCCAGCGTAGTGGCACCGATAGAGCGGAGCTCGCCACGGCTAAGGGCCGGTTTCAGAATGTTTGCTGCGTCCATAGCGCCCTGACCACCGCCGGCGCCCACCAGTGTGTGGATTTCATCTATAAAGAGGATGATTTCGCCATCAGAGCGCTCCACTTCATTTACCACACTCTTGAGCCTTTCCTCAAACTCGCCCTTGTATTTGGCGCCTGCCAGCAGTGCACCCATATCCAGCGAGAAGATGCGCTTGTTTTTCAAATTCTCCGGCACATCGCCGCGCATGATACGCTCGGCCAACCCCTCCACGATGGCGGTCTTACCGGTGCCCGGCTCGCCCAAAAGGATAGGATTGTTCTTTGTGCGGCGAGAAAGGATTTGGAGCACCCTACGGATTTCCTCATCCCTGCCGATAACGGGGTCGAGCTTGCCCTCGCGGGCGGCTTTCACCAAATCGCGGGCGTATTTCTCCAGCGATTGGTAGTTGTCCTCGGCCGAAGCGGATTTAATCTTTTCGCCGCCGCGCAGTTCCTCCACTGCCTTTTTCACACCCTCGCTGGTGAGACCGGCATCTTTCAGTATGCGCGACATATTTCCGTTCACCTCCAGCAGGGCCATCAGCATATCGTCGATGCCCACAAACTCATCGCCCATTTTCTGGGCAATAGCTTCGGCTTTGTTCAGTACGTCTTGTCCTTCTCTACTAAGATACGGCTCGCCGCCGCTCACCTTGGGCAAGGAAGCTATCTGTGCGTCCACGGCGTTGTCTACGGCTTCGGCGCTCACGCCCATCTTTCCGTAGACATAGCCCAGCACATTATCGCCCACCTGCCGGATACCCCAGTAGATGTGTTCAGGCTCCACAGTCTGCTGACCCATGCTTTGCACCTTCTGGACAGCTTTCTGTACGGCCTCTTGTGCTTTGATTGTAAACTTGTCTATATTCATAATCTTATATCTTTTATTTGTTTTCTATTGTGTGTTGTTTGTTTCTCCAAGAATTGCTTGGTTTTTGTCCGCAATCCTTGTTGGCAATCTTGCGTTGCCGCTTATTATAAAACAAACAGCGTGCCAGAAGTAGCAGGGGCAATCAAATTTTTTGTGATTACTCCGTAACATCGTGTCTTATAGCGAATAATCCTATACCGGCAATTTACAATGCGATAGACGTAGGATTTAATCCATTAGGCATAGTTTTCAATTCAATAGACGTGGTTCTCAACCCATTAGCCATGATTCTCAATCCATTAGGCATAGTTTTCAATCTATTAGGCATAGTTTTCAATTCAATAGCCATGGTTCTCAATCCGGCAGTGGCTGTTTTTATACAACGCGGATGAAAAGTCCATCGTTTTGTAATAGTGTTGCTTAATCTGGTGCGCAGAATGAGACCTGTAGGGGCCGGTTTTATACCTGCCCGCCGCAACGTGCACAAAATCAGGGCGAAACAACAAGTTTGCGCCCTCAGTGGTGGGGCGGACGGGTATAGTGCACCCCAAAATTTCCGTTCCTCAAATCTTGAGGCCTCCGCAATCCCTGCCCTTGCGGTTTGTCACTACATTATATATAGCTACAACATTATTATATATAGTATAGCCACTACATTATTATATATAAGGACATTTCTAATCCTCTCTGTGTCCCGCGCCCTCCTTGTCTGCCAATTTGACAGACTTCGACAATTCATTCCTATTCTTAATTCCGCATGAAAGTGGCCAAATTCCGCAATTAAGTGCCCCAATACAGTAACAACTCGCCTCAATATCGCCCCAAATTGCCTAAAAACAACAATAAATCGCCTTGGAAACTCAAAAAATCCCGAGATAGTTTGCGTTAACAGTACTGTAACAATAACTAAACAGTACTGTAACAATAACTAAACAGTA
>CAZQVW010000068.1:0-11781 GCA_964596865.1 uncultured Bacteroidaceae bacterium | reverse complement strand
TGTTACAGCACTGTAACATTATCTAAACAGTACTGTTAACGCAAACTATCGCGCGTTTTTTCCGCCGCAGCAGACTAAAAAATGGTGGGAAAAGACCCTTTGAAAATCTTAAAACTTGTTTAATGCCGCCAAAAGCACAGGAAAACGCCCCCTGCATTAGGAAATTTATCCTACTTTTGCAAAGTGTATTGAAAACAACATTCTACCATGAAAAGAATACTCCTTTTGCTTGTGATAATGGGCGTAACGATGGTGGCCAAGGCCCAGTTGCCCAAAGTGGTGTTGCGCGATATTGAAGGCAGACCGGTGGCTACCGACACGCTTTCGAATAAGGGGCGTCCCTTTGTGATTGATTTCTTCGCCACGTGGTGTAAGCCGTGTCTGCGCTCGTTGGACGCCATTCATGAATTGTATCCCGATTGGCAGAAAGAGACCGGTGTGAGGGTCTATGCGGTGAGTATCGACCAGGCGCAGAACATTCAGAAGGTGAAACCTCTGGTGGCTCAAAAGGGGTGGGAGTATCCCGTTTTGCTTGACCCAAACAGTGAGCTTCGCCGTGCTCTTGGCATTCAGATGATACCTTATTCTGTTATTTGTGATGGGCAGGGACGAATTGTGTACAGGCATAATGGGTATACCGACGGCGATGAGGAAGAATTGTATGAGAAGATTTTGGAGATTGCCGGTAAGAAGTAGGATGACGGCCGTAATGCGTGGAATGAAGACTGCTAAATGTGGGATAAGAGCGATAATGCGCGGAATAATGGTGCTGATGGCTGTTGTGTTGTTGGCGCCGAATGTCAGTGCAGCGAGTGTTTCTGCAGCCGATAGCGGATGGGTGGTAACAGGCGCTGTGCAAAGCGATATGCTTGTGCCATTGGGCAAACAAAAGGACGGCAGTAATGAGGATTTCCGCACGAATACGTACCTCGACCTCCGATTGCAGAGCCGCTTTTTAGACGCTGGCGCGCGGTTGGAGTATATGGAGCATCCGCTGCCCGGATATGAAAAGGATTTCAAGGGGTGGGGGATAGGCAATGCCTTTATAAAACTGAAAATAAAGGGGGCAGACCTCACTGCGGGCAGTATTTACGAGCAGTTTGGCTCTGGATTCGTATTGCGTACCTACGAGGAACGCTCCCTCGGCATCGATAACTCAATTCTTGGCGGGCGCATTGTGGTCAGTCCCGTCAAAGGTGTGAGGGTGAAGGCCCTGAGCGGCAAACAGCGCAGATATTGGGGGCATAACAGTGCGCTTGTCAGTGGAATGGACGCGGAAATCAATCTGCCGGAGGCTATAACGGTTGGATTGTCGTGGGTGAACAAACACGAGCGCACCGATAAGGACCATATCATGGCCGACGCCTCCCATCGCCTGCGCCTGCCCCAGAATGTGAACGCATGGGATGCGCGCCTACAGTATGAAAAGGCTGCTGTCAGTGTGCTGGCCGAATACGCGGGCAAGAGCCAAGACCCCTCTTTCGACAACGGGTATAACTATCGCCGTGGCAGTGTGGCGATGGTGAGCGGGTCTTACAGTAAGAAGGGAGCGTCTGTATTGATGCAGGTGAAACGCAGCGACAATTTCTCGTTCCGCTCGCGCCGAAACATGAGTGGCTCCTCGTCGATGCTGAATCATCTGCCCGCTTTCGCGCAAGACCATACCTATGCCCTCGCAGCCCACTATCCATACGCCACTAACCTGTTGGGCGAGTGGGCATACCAATCGCAGGTGGGCTACTCCTTTCGCCGCCATACACCCCTTGGCGGTAAATACGGCACGAGTGTGCGCCTCAACTTCTCGCATATCCACTCTATCGACCGCAATCCTCACGCCCTCACCATAATCCCTTCTGCCAACGCAGTAGATGATTACAACTCCGGCAGAGATGCCCTTTATACCAAATATTATGGGGCAGGCAGCAAGGGCTATGGCTCCGCGTTCTGGAAATGGGGCAATCAAACCTACTATCAAGACTTTAATGTCCAGATGGATAAGCGCTTGAGCTCCCGATGGAAGTTTACTCTGATGTATATGAACCAGCTTTACAACCAAGCCGCCGTGGAGGGCAAGGGCGAGACCGTCCACGCCAATATCTTCGTGGCGGAGGGGTTGTGGAAAATATCGCGCAAGGTGAAGCTCCGCGCCGAGGCCCAATATCTCACCACCAAGCAGGATAAGGGCGATTGGGCTTTCGCGCTGGCCGAACTCTCGATGGCTCCGCATTGGATGCTCTCCGTGTCGGACGAATACAACTGCGGGCAGACCCATTCCCACTATTGGCAGAGCGCCGTTACCTACAATCTAAACGCCCACCGTGTGCAGATAGGGTGGGGGCGTACCCGCGCGGGATACAACTGTGCCGGTGGCGTCTGCCGCTATGTGCCCGAAAGCAAGGGCTTTACGTTGTCTTATAATTATAATTTCTAATTCCCTCTCCTCCCTTTCCCTCTGATGCAAAATAAAATCTTATATCTTCTCTCTTTTCTGATGCTGATGGCCTCTTGCAGCAACGTCTCCGAGGACGAGCGCTTGGTCTATGTGCCGCCTGCCAATGTAAACCACACGGTGCTGATTGAGGATTTCACCGGGCAGCGCTGCGTTTGGTGCCCCAACGGTAATGATGCCATCTTCCAGATAGAAAAACAATATGGCGACACGGCCGTCATCGCGGTGGCCATACATTCCGGACCGTTGGGCTTCAAAGGCAACGCCGCGGTGGTGGGATTGGCCACAGAACTGGGCGACAGGTATTACAACCGCTATAATGTGGAGTCCCAACCCACTGCACTAATCAATCGCAAGGCACTGCTTGCGCGCGTAACCGACTGGCCCGCACGAGTGAGAGACGAATTGGAGCGTACCCCCGCATTGATGCTTACCCTCACCGCTACCTATGACTCCCTCACGCGCCAATCCTCCCTCAATACGGATATGCTGGCGATAGACGAGGGTGTGAACGGGTATCTTCAGGTGTGGATTACCGAAGACAGTATTCGTGCCCTCCAGATGATGCCTGACGGTTCGGCCAACGCCGATTATATCCATAATCATGTGTTGCGCACTGCTGTCAATGGCGATTGGGGCGAGCCGGTAAACATCGCCGCTCGTCAATCTGTGAGCCGCAACTATTCCTATACCCTGCCCGCAGAATATGATGCCGCCAATTGCCATTTCGTGGCCTTTGTGTATGGTGATAATGGCGTGATGCAGGCCGCGAAAATAAAAATTATCTCTTCTAATACCCCAAATGATGAATAAATTCCTTTCTATAATTTTTTTGCTGACCTGTCTTTTGGTGTCGGCTACGGCCCAAACGGATAACAACACTGTTCTTTCCTCCATGCAGTTTGTGCGCGCTGACGGTACACCCATTCCCGATGGCAGTATCCTGATTGTGGATTCTGCAGAAAGTAATCCTTTCGGCGATATTATAATGCACAGTGGATTATATGTGCGCAATACTACCGATAAGCCCGTTACGGCTTCTATTGAGGTGAATATCAGTTCGCTTGATGCCGGCTCGTTGCTTTGTTGTTTCCCACAGGCTTGCCAATCGTATGCCTCTACTGGCATTTACGAGACGCCCTCCGGCCCGATTTCCGCCAATGCTAAACCTCAAGACCTAAGAACAGAGTGGAGTTGCGATATTCCTAATTATGAGGGGCAGGTAACTGCGCGTTTCCGCATTAAGATTTACCAAGATAACGGTACTTCTCTGCTCGGTTACGGCCCCACGGTGAGTGTGTGCTTCGTTTCCCCCTCCCTCACCGGTATAAAATCCGCAACTATCTCCACCCCTCTTATTGGTATCTACAATCTCCACGGTCAGCGCCTCGCCTCGCCTCAAAAGGGCCTAAATATCTTCCGCTATTCCGATGGCTCCACGCGCAAAGTCTGGAAATAATCGCCCAATCGCGGAAGTAATCTTAAAAAAGTGGCGTCCAATCTTTTTCGTGCCCAAAATTATTTTCCCGAATATTGAAGTAATTTTAAAATCCACCGCTATATCTTATCGTATATAGAGTTGTTCCTTCGTGATTACTGCAGATAATCGTAATTACACAAATCTGTGGTCGCAAAACACAAAAAACCGCTTTCCAAATGTGTGGAAAACGGTTTTTTGTGTTATTATCTTTGCCATCAAAACGCATCATTTTGCAATCTTTCAGCAACTAAAAAACAATCACAACTATGGCAACTTCAGCAATGACAGCCCGATGGACTCGCAAATCAAAAAACAATTTGACAGCCTCTGTCAACAGTTTGGCATGAGTAGCAATACGGCAATCAATATCTTTATAAATCAGGTGGTACGTAGCCGTAGCATTGGTATAACGCATCTGCTATCGTGTCATTGCCTTTTTTACATAGCATAAGTTATAATAGTGCTTATGAGTGTTTTTGTTTTCAGTCCGTTGTCCTTTATTGCGCCTACCTTGTCTTTAACATATAGGTAGTAAAGGCGGAATGATAGGAGGCAAGGGCGGTGGAAAGGGAATTGTGGGCTTGACGGTTGAGGGTTTCGGCGTCAAGTAGGTTGGTGAGGTTTTCGATTCCGGCTTTATATTGCAGGGAGGTGATGCGGAGGTTTTCCTCGGCCTGCTCCACGCTGGCGCGGGCGATGTCGATTTGTTTGTAAGCTACCTCTAAATCGCTGTAGGCGGAGGAAATGTCCACCTGTAGGCGCTCGCGGGCGTCAAGTAGGTCGTTTTGGGCTTGGCGCAGGGCAATCTTTTTGCGGCGCACGGCGTGGGTGCCGCCCCACCAATCGCTGATAGGTACGCTCACAGTGGCTGCCACCATTCCATTGGCGAGATTCTTTTTCAAAACATCGCCAATGGTGTGTGAAAATCCGCCGAGGCCTGTGTTATACCCCACCAAGCCCACGCTCACTGTGGGCAGGAGCTTGCCGTGCTCCAGACGTATTTGGAGACTGTCGGCGCGCACGTTTTGTTGTGCCATGAGCAGTTCTTCACGGTTGTTTACAGCCAAAGCTGGGGCCGCATAGACGCTTTGAGGTGGGGAGACGGCGGTGGTGTCGGCCACGATGTCAATTTCTTGTTCCGCCAATCCTATCTGTTGAGCCAAAAGCAAGAGCAGGACTTTCTGACCGTTCTCTAATTGCAGGCGGGAACTTTGGAGTTCATGGCGCCTTAGCGAGACGCGCAGGAGGTCGTTGCGGGTGGTAACGCCGGTATTAACAAACAGTTCCACTTGTCGGTACATTTCGTCCACCTGTTTCTCGGCTGCGGCCACGGTATTAAGGTCGTATTTTAGGGAAGCAATCTTCCAATAGTTCTCTGTGATTTTTTGACGTAAGTCTTTCTCCTTCATCCGGTACTCCAACTGGCTTACCTCGCGCTGAACAGCGGCGAGATTGTTGGCTGTACGGATGCGCCCACCGGCATAAATGGGCTCGATGGCGGAGAAGCTGATGTTGTAGGCGCGACTAAATTCGCGGATAGAATATTTTTGCCCGGCGTAGGAGGCGAGGGCCGGAATGATGGCGGCAACCTCGGTGGGGATGGTGCCATCGCCACGCACAATCTTGTCGAATGCCTGGAAAGCGAGGGCGTTGGCCTGCACTTGGGGGAAATATTTTGTGTAGGCCTCTTTCTGTTGCTCCTGTGAGGACTGGATAGAAAGTGTGGCATTTTGGAGAGTGCGATTATATTTCAAGGCAGAATCCAAACATTGCTGCAGCGTCATCACCTTTTGGGCCGGAGCCGCAAAAAGGACAGAAATGAATAGGGGAAAAAGGATATATCTTTTCATAGTTATTATTTCTTTTTCTTGTTCTTGGGGCCGAAGGGCTCGTAGAGTTTCCAATAGGTGACAGGCAAAACCATCACCACCATAATCAATGCTCCTATGCCGCCAGCGAAGATTGTTACGCCCACGGGCATCCAAAAGCTGGTGGCGGCGATAATCATCGGGACTACGCCCACAGCGGTGGTGGCGGTGGTGAGGAAGATTGGCACCATGCGGCGGCGGCCGGCGTCGTAGGCTGCATCGCGGATAGAGAAACCGTGATGACGCTTGTCGTCGGCGTGCTCAAAGATAAGAATCTCGTTTTTCATTATCATGCCCATGAGGGTGATGAAGCCGAAGATGGCGGTGAGGCCCACAGCTCTATTCATTATCCATAGGCCCAAGAGGGCGGCGGGCAGCATTAGCAATAGTGATACCATGCTGATGATGGTAATCTTATAGCCGCGGAAGTTAAACAGCAGGAAGATAAACACTATCACGATGGCGATGATAAAGCCGGCAGTGATATGACCCATGGTCTCGGTGTTGTTTTCCGGTTCGCCACCGGCCTCAAAGCGCACGCCGTGGGGTAGGTGGATTTCGTGTTCGGCAATCTGCTGAATGCGTGGGTGGATATATTGTGCCAGATAGTTTCGCTTGAGGTCGGCGGTTACGGTGATACAGCGCTCACCGCCGCGATGGACGATATTGGTGGCCATCCATGCGGGCTTGGCTTCGCCTATCTGACGCAGGTTTACGCCGGTGGCCTCGCTCACATAGACGCCGTCCTGCGTAACATTGGCGCGCGGGATGCGCGAGGTGATATAGAGGTCGTTGATAGAGTTGCAATCGAGGTCGTCATTATTGATGTCCTTCAATACCAGCGGCACCTCATAATCGCCCTCCCAAATAGAGCCGATCTGTGTGCTACCGGTGGAGAGGTAAAGCATCAGTTCGGCCTCGGTGCGGTTGATGCCCATCTGTGAGGCGCGGATGGGGTCGAGGGTAACATCGATTATGGGGCGCGGCTCGTCCCAATCGGTGTGGACATTCATCAGTTCGGGCATCTGACGCATGCGGGCCATCATTGTGTCGGCCACTTGGCGCAGCGAATCGATGTCATCGCCATAGAAGCGTGCCTCAAAGGAGGGATAGCTTTGAAAATCGAGCTGCTTGAATTTCACGAACGCATTTGGATAGCGCTCGCTATAGAGCGGCTCGTATTTATCCAGCAGGCGCACGGTGGCTTCACTGGAGGTGGTATTAACAATGAGCTGAGCATAATTCCTGCCCGCAATCTTGGGGGCGTAGGCCGTATGGAAGCGGGGCGAGGAGCACCCGATGAACGACGTGATGCTCACCACGTCCTTGTCCTTATGCAGGGCTTGACATACCGAATCGGCGATGGCGCGCGTTTGGGAAAGCCCACTGCCATCCGGCAACGAAATCTCCACGGCAAACTGGTTGCGGTCGGCCATCGGCATCATCCTCACCTTCAGTTGCGGCACAATAAACAGAACCGACAGTACTACTAATGCAATTGCTGTGCCAATCGTGACCCACGGAAAGCGGAACGTGAAATTAAGGATGTGGCCATAGCATTGCTGCACGTAGTCTGTGATTGTTTTCTTTTTGGCCTTGGGCGAGGAGGGGTCTTCGCGCTTTATCAGCCATACCTCCAGAATGGGAATCACTACCACGGCCAGCACCAGCGAGACCATCAGATTGATAAATATTGTCCACGGCAGCCAACGAATGAAATCCAGGAAGTTGCCCGTCAGAGTGAGCAGGAACGGGAAGAATATCACCGAGATACAGACGGTGGACAATAGCATCGGCATAAAATATTTTTGGGCGGAATAGGCGGCGGCGTGCCATCGCGACATGCCCTTGTTGATATATTCCAAGTAGCCGTCAAGCACCACGATAGCATTGTCCACCACCATGCCCAACACCACAATCAATCCCGCCAGCGTGCAGGTATTGAGCGGGATGCCCGCCAGATACATGATGCCGATGGATATAAATGTGCTCAGTGGCACCATCACTCCCGCCACCACTGCCGTGCGCCACGGGAACAGTATCAGCATCACCACCACGATGATTATCATGGATTCCACAAGGTTTACCATGAAGTCGCTCACACTGTATTCCACCACTTTACACTGGTCGGCTATGCGGCTTACGGTTACGTCTTTAGGCAGGCGGTTGTGCGAGAAATCGTCCAGCACCTTTTGTACCTCGTGGCCGTATTCCACGATATTATTGCCATCAATCATTTCCAGCGACAGCAGGACGCAGGGGTGGCCGTTGTATTCGATATAGCTCTTGGTGTTGTCGTATTCCCTCACCACGCGGGCCACATCTTTCACCCTCACCACATGATTGCCGCCATCGGTGTAGATGATTTTGTTCTCTATTTCCTCTTCGTTGTTGAGGGCGGGCTCCACGTGGATGGGCACATCTTTGCTTAGCCCGGAGACCGAGCCCGTGAGCGTGGTGAACCCCGCGGTATGGAGCGCCTGAATGAGTGAGGCTCGCCCGATGCCATAGGCCGACAGGCGCTGTTCATCTATATATATGGTGAGCTGTTCTTTGCTCTCGCCGTAGAGCTTCACATTGCTCACCGAGGGAATGCGCCTGAGGGCATCGGCGAGGTCATCGCTATAGTCTTTGAGGTTGCGGTAGGAGCGGTTTTCGCTCTCGATGGCTATCAACAGGGCGGAGGCCGACCCGAAATCATCGTTCACCACCAGAGCCAATACGCCTGCGGGCAGGCTCTGTGCCTTAAAAGCGTTGAGGCCGTGCTTTATCTTCGACCACACTTCGTCCTTGTTGTTGATGTCGTCCTGCAACTCCACCTGCATCACGCACATCCCGTTGGAGGACGTGGTGGTGGTCTTGTGGCGCTTCACCTCATCGAAGGTAAAGAGATAGCGCTCCAGCGGGCGAGCCACCTGCTCCTCCACGTCTTCGGCACTGGCGCCCGGGTAGACGGCCACCACCAATCCTGTGCGCATCACCATCTCGGGGTATTCGGCCTTGGCCATTTTCTTAAAGCCATAGAATCCCAATACCAGTGCCAGCAATACAAAGAGAAATGTGATGCGGTAATAGCGCATCAGTATAGCCACCCAATCGTTTTTCATGTGTCTGTCTGTTTTAATTAATAATCGGGCTCTACTCAAGCCGCTCGAAGCACTCGGGCCGCTCGGCCTAATTTGCCTATTATGCCCAATGGCTTCGCCATATTGCTCCCCCCCCCCGCTCTGCGGGTGCATATCCATTGAATTACCCCCGCTTGGATAATATTACTCGGCCTTCACGGGCGTGCCTTCGCTGAGCTTGTGGTAGCCCTGCGTGATGATGACATCGCCCTCGTTGAGCCCCTGGCTCACTGCGATGCGGTTGCCGTAGGTGTCGCCGATGGAGATATATTGGCGGTGGGCCTTGCCCGAGCGTATCACCCACACAAATTTCTGACCGGTGGCATTCTGCTGTACGGCGGTGATGGGCACAGTGAGCGCGTTGTCAGGCGTGGAACCACTGGTGTTGTGGCCTTTCACCAAGACGTTGCACACCATGCCCGGCAGCAGTTTCTCGCCCGGGTTGGGCAACTGGATTTTGATATCGTAGGTATGGGTGAGGGCGTCGGCCTGCACATCGCGCTCTATGCGCCCCCCTCGGAATGTCTGGTTGAGGGCGTCCACACTGATGATGGTGGGCGTGGTGGCACTGATACCGCCAATCTCCTTTTCGGGGATGCTCACTCTCACTTTCACATTGCTAATATCCAGAATGGTGGCCACCGTGAGGGCGGGCAGGGTGGTCTCGCCGGTCTCTTTCGCTCCCTTGCCGATAATGCCGGACACGGGGGCGTAGGCCTTGCAGTCGGCTTCAGTTTTCTTGGCCAAATCCAATTGGGCGCGGGCTTCGTCGGCTTTACTATTGGCTTCCACCCATTTCATATCCGGCAGAGCCTGATTGTCATGGAGCACCTTCAACCTCTCCACTGCGTCTTTGGCCTGCTTGAGCTGGGCCTCGGCTGCGCGGATGGCGTTGCGCGACTGGGTGGGGTCCAGTTCGGCAATCAATTGGCCCTTGCGCACTATGTCGCCCTCGCTCACATACATGCGCACGATTGTGCCACTACCATTAAAGCTCACTGCCGTACTTTTCTCTTCCTCCACTTGGCCCACATAGGTGCGGTCGCCGGTGGAGAACGAGCGGCTCACCGCCTCTGTCTTCACGTGGGCGGGCGCCTCGGTGATTTTCTCTGCCTTTTTGGAGCAGGCGCATATCGTTGCGGCCACGGCAATCAGCGTTGCCATCAATGATGTTGTTCTCATATTATTAGAATGTGTTGTTGGCGCGTGTTGTTTTAGATTATAGGCTTGTTTCCTTAACGGAGCGGCTCTATGCAAATCGGCGTACTTTATCCGCCCGGCTTTGTGATGGGCGTATTCTCGCTTTTTCTGTGCCGTTTCTCCGATGCTGCAAAATTACTATTAGTTTTTTCATTCTCAATGTCCTATATTTCCAATTGAATGTCCTTAAATCTTATTCGTGTCATTCTCCACACTTCACTGCCCACCGGCTTCGCCATAATGCCTCCCCACGCTATGGGGGCTTCGCCATATTGCCTCCCCGCGCTGAGGGGCGCTGTGGGGGATTTTAGAACATTTTTTCTTGGGAATAATCGACTATTTCCGTCCTTCTTACTAACTTTGCGCCACTATTTATCCCTGCAATACCTCAAAAGTATGGACGACATTCTGAAATTAGACCGCGACATCGTTCTCAGCGAGAAAGGCATAGGCGATTTTAAGTATGTGGACAACGATGTGATGCTGATTGACAATATCCAGCACCTCACGCGCCGCATGCCGGCCATTCGGTTGGACATGCTTTTGGTGGTTTTCTGTAAGCAGGGTCGCATACAGCTCAATATCAATGGCCACACCCACATGGCCTATCCGGACAATATCATCATTGTCAATGGAATGCAGATTCTCACCGAGGCTATGTTCAGTAGCGATTTCGCCTGCGAGATTCTCACGATGTCAAACCGCCGCTTCGACGAGATTATCCATTCCGACCACAAGGCCATGGACGCCTTTCTCTACGTCAATGACAATCCGGTGCTCGTGCTCTCGCCCGACGAGCAGGCCGTGTCTGAGATATACAAGGACATCTTTGAGCGCAAATTCCACATGCCGCGCCACGAATATTTCTCCAAGACCATCAATGGCATCCTCACCGCCGCCATTTATGATTTCATCGGCATCATCCTCCGCCAGCGCGCCAACAAACCCATGCCCGAGCCCACCACATTCTCCACTTCCGAACAGGCGCAGGCCACCGTCAGAAAATTCCTCCTGCTATTGGTGGAGGACGCCTCGGAGCACCACAATGTGGAATATTTTGCCCAGCAGCTGTGCATCACGCCCAAATACCTTTCTTATATTTGCAAGCGCCAGACGGGCAAAACGCCCTCACAATGGATTCGCGACCAACTGGTGGAGAAGGTGCGCTCGATGTTGCTCACCACCTCCCTCTCCGGCAAGGAGATTGCCCAGCGGCTCAACTTCCCCAACCCCTCTTTCTTCGGCAAGTTTGTAAAGCAGAACCTCGGCTCGTCCCCCATCAAGTTCCGTAAGAAGCACAAGTAGGCGGGGATTGCCTTTTTCTATTCCATAAATCCTTTTGTTTTCACACGAATAATCGTGGATTGCCCACGAATTACTCGTAATTTTTTCGTGTTCTGCCCTTCTAATTCCTGAATAATTCGTGTTTAATTCGTGGAAATTCCTGTCCATTCTTGATAATTCGTGTGAAATCAACTCTTTTACACGAATCTCCATAAATTATCCACGAATTACTCATTAATTATTCCCAACTTGTCAAAATCTAATGGCGCGGTAAGGGGATTTTTTCGCGTCTAAATTCCACATCCAATCCTTTTGACTATCGTTAACAGTGCTGTAACAATAACTAAACAGTACTGTTTAGATAATGTTACAGTA
>CAZQVW010000067.1:0-11858 GCA_964596865.1 uncultured Bacteroidaceae bacterium | reverse complement strand
CTGGAGGGGAGCGGGGCTGTCTGGTTAGCAAATGCCACAAAGCGAGGGTCGTCAAAGGTGATAGTCCCACTCATATACATCTCCGCTCCGGCTTGTAGGAAAGTCATAAGAAAAGCCTTGGTGTCTGTGAGAGCCACCACGGAAAAGCATTGCCAATAATCGTTGGCTTCCAGAAGAGGAAGCAGTCGCTCTTTCAGGAGGTAGGAAGCAGTGCGAAAACCGGAGTTGCTAAGCGAGCGCAGGTAGGTGAGCATACCTGTCCAGTTGCATTGCGAAGCTAAGGTTTTGAGCTTGGCAAAAATCACGGGGTTATAGTGGTTGTCCATGAACGGGAGTTATTCTTTTGTGTCCGGATTAGTCCTCCTTTCCAGCAGGGCAACGTTTTCCACGTGGTGGGTATGAGGAAACATATCCACAGGGCGATAGGCCACCACGCGATAATCCTTGTCCATCAGCTGGAGGTCGCGCGCTTGGGTGGCGGGATTGCAACTAACATAGACCACCCTCTTGGGGGCGGCCATAAGAATGGTATTTACCACGTCGGCATGCATGCCGGCGCGGGGAGGATCGGTGATAATCACGTCGGGCTTGCCGTGAATGCCGATAAAATCCTCGGTGAGCACGTCTTTCATGTCGCCGGCGAAGAATTGGCAATTTTTGATAGCGTTTTCCTGCGCATTAATGCGGGCATCATGGATGGCGTCCTCCACATATTCTATTCCTATCACCTGGCGAGCTTGACGCGCCAGGAAAAGAGCGATGGTGCCGGTGCCGGTATAGAGATCGTAAACCAGTTCATTGCCGGTTAATCCCGCATATTCGCGCACTTGTCTGTAGAGGGCGAGAGCTTGCTCGTTGTTAGTCTGATAAAAACTCTTTGGCCCCACCTTGAAGCGCAGGTCTTCCATCTTTTCGTAGACAAAGCCGGTGCCTTTATAGGTATGTAGCTCCAAATCGCCGATGGTATCATTACATTTCAGGTTGTTCACCCATACGAGGGTAGTGATTTCGGGGAAAGATTGGGTGAGAAATTCCATAACCTCGTCTGCTTGGCGCTGCTCCTCGTCTGTGGTGATATGGAATTGCAAAGTGAGCATCAGTTCGCCTACCCCATCCGAATTTTCGTCGGCATCTTTTGTGCGCTCATCATTGTTTGACGAGCGGAAAATCATGTCGCGCAACAAGCCTGTTTGGGCGCGGAGGTCGAAAAATGTGATATTATGGTCGATGGCGTAGGAGCGCAGGGCGTTTCGGACGCGGTTTTGAATATCCGGCATGAGCAGGCACTCCTCGATGTCGAGCACCTTGTCGAAAGCGCCTGGGATATGAAATCCCACCGCGTTCATCTGGGTGTAGGTGATGTCCTGCCCCACTTCCTGCTCGGTGAGCCAGCGCTTATTGGAGAAGGAAAACTCGAGCTTGTTGCGATAAGCGAAAATATGCGGGCTGCCGATGATAGGAGTTACCTCCGGCAGGGCCACCTTGCCGATGCGCGTCAGGGTGTCCACCACCTGCTGTTGCTTATACTCCAGTTGTTTATTGTAATCTAAGCACTGCCACTTGCAACCGCCGCACACGCCGAAATGACGGCAGGCGGGAGCCACTCTGTCGGGGCTGGGCCGCAGGATTTCCACGGCCTTGGCCTCCATATAACTGTGTTTCTTGCGCGTAACCTGCAGATTAACCACATCGCCGGGCACCACATAGGGCACGAACACCACTTGATCGTCCACTCGGGCCAGCGATTTGCCCTCGGCAGCGAATTGCGTGATCTCTATCCCCTCCAAAAACGGGAGTGGCTTCTTCTTTCTTGACATATAAATGACTTACGTTTACTAATTTATCACTTTCAGTCGGGCGAACTTCAGCAGGAGTGTTTTCTGACCGAAATTGCGGAAACTGATTATGGCTTTCAATCCGGTGTTGCTCTTTTCTATTCCCTCCACAGTGCCTATGCCGAATGTAGTATGCTCCACGGTGGAGCCTACGCGCATTGTGCCATTGTCTACGCGCGCACTATCCACGGCCGTGGGCGTATCATTTTCCGGCAACGGACTGCTCAGCGGAATTAGTGAGGGCTTATTGGGCCTTTGTGGGGAGATATTTCTATGCACAGGCGCCGCATTACGCGATGAGGACGTCATACTGCGCGGCGATGAGTAGGAATTGCGCGATGAGAACGAATTGCCACCGCGATAGGGCCTGAGGGCAGAAGCCGAGGGGCTCTCGTCAAAATCTATATACTCATTTAGATTCTGGCGGCGGCGCTTTGCAAACGAATCATCGGCGTTGCTCTCCACGTAAATGTACTTTTGGTCGATGTCGCTTAGAAATTCGCTGGGGTCATACCAATCACTCTTGCCAAAACGAAAGCGTGTCTTCGCATTCGACAGATAGCAGCATTTCCGGGCTCGGGTGATGGCCACGAAAAACAGGCGTCTTTCCTCCTCGTTCTCCCTTTGTGTTACGCACATCCCGCTCGGAAACAGTTCCTGCTCCATTCCGGTGATAAACACCACATCAAACTCCAATCCCTTGGCAATATGCACCGTCATTAGGCGCACTGCATCGCCGTCGGGGTCGCGTTGGTCGGAATCGGTGAGCAGAGAAACTTCGCTAAGGTAGTCTCCCAATCGGATTTCCTCTTCATGGCCTTCTTCGCGCTGTTGTTCCACAAACTGGCTCATACCGCTCAATAGCGAGGAGTAATTATCCATCGTCTCGCGCCCCTCTTGGCTTATGTCTGCTTGTGCTACGCCGTAAAGACCGCTATCTTTCAATACCTTCATGCCCACTTGATAAGCATCGCCCTCGTTTGCGGCTTGGGTAAAATCCTTTATCATTGAGGCAAAGGCGTGAAGCTTGTTCTTGGTGCCGTTATTGACGTTCAATCCATAGAGGTCAGGTTCGTTCACCACATTCCACGGAGTGGTATGCTCCTGTTGAGCGCAGGCGAACACCTTATTAATAGTGGTATCACCGATGCCGCGCGCGGGCACATTGATAATGCGGCGTAGGGCCTCTTCATCGTTAAGGTTGAGCGTGAGGCGCAAATAGGCCATAAGGTCTTTAATCTCTTTCTTGTCGTAGAAAGAATGAGAGCCGTAGACGATATACGGGATATCCTTCTTTCTAAGGGCTTCTTCCATGATACGGCTCTGCCCGTTGGTGCGATACAGCACTGCAATCTCGTGCAGAGGTGTGCCCTTGCTGTGGATTGTCCGGATATGGTTGCAAACCATTTCGCCCTCCTCAATGTCGCTGCTCAATTCGTTGAGAATAAGCGGTGCGCCCACCTCATTCTCGCTGTAAATGGTCTTTGGAATTTGATCTGCGTTCTTATGAATCAGAGAGTTGGCCGCATTCACGATGTTTTGGGTGGAACGATAGTTGCGCTCCAACTTGAAAACGCGCGTACCTGCGAACGCTTTATCAAAAGACAGGATATTATCTATCCTTGCGCCGCGAAACCCATAGATACTCTGCGCATCATCGCCCACGGCGCAGATGGTGGGCACATCATAATCGCCATCCGCGTCCTCGGGGCGCGTACACAAAAGATGGAGTATGGCCATCTGCGCAAAATTGGTGTCCTGAAACTCATCCACCAGCACATAACGGAATTTATGGGAGTATTTCTCCCGCAATTCGGGGTAGGCATCCAAAAGAATAAAGGTATAGAGCAACATATCATCGAAATCCATGGCATTGGCTCTGTGGCAACGTGTGAAATACTCGCCGTAGATTTCGCAAAGGCGCGGAATATTGTCCTGACTGTCGCGCTTGAGCGCACCGACATTCTCACGATATTTCTTTGGCGTTACCAGCATATTCTTTGCCTCGGAGATGCGGGCGGCCAAAACGTTGGGCTTATACACCTTGTCGTCCAGCCCCATTTCCTTTATGATGGATTTCAGCAGACTGCGGGTATCCGAAGGTTGATAGACGGTATATTGCGGAGTGAAACCGAAGACATGGCCCTCCGTCCTAAGTATTCTGCTGAAAATGGAGTGGAACGTGCCCATCCACAGGCTGCGAGCCATCACCACGCCCGTGGCGCGCTCCACCCTCTCGCGCATCTCTCGCGCCGCCTTGTTGGTGAATGTAAGGGCAAGGATGCTCCACGCGGGCAAGCCGCGCTTTAATAGATAGGCAATCTTTGTGGTAAGCACAGTGGTCTTTCCAGACCCCGCACCGGCCACCACCAACTGCGGTCCATCGGTATAAGCTACAGCCTTCAACTGCTGTTCATTCAATCGGGCCAGAAAGGGATAGTCACGCTTGAGGGCGTCCAAGTCATTTTCCTCTTGGGGCGAAGAAACGGCTTTATTTTCGCCATTACTCATTATTATATTGTCCTTGCTCATGACTTTCACGTTTTCATTTTTTATTATACCGTCCTCATTCACGACTTTCGCGTCCTCACTCTTTATTATGGCGTCTTCATTCACGACTTTCGTGTCCTCACTCTTTATTATGCCGTCCTCATTCACGACTTTCGTGTCCTCACTCTTTATTATACCGTCCTCATTCACGACTTTCGTGTCCTCACTCTTTATTATACCGTCCTCATTCACGACTTTCGCGTCATTATACCTTATTATATTACCACCGTCAGCGTTCATTCTTCCAAATTAGATGACAAAATACCTTTGACTTGCGAAAAGGCTTATATGCTTATAGGTAAAACATACGCGAAGTTAGCAAATAAATTCGTTAAACTCGCCCTTTGGCGTACAAAATGTCTATTAGCGCGCGCAAATGCCGAGTGAGTTTGCGTTAACAGTACTGTAACATTATCTTAACAGTACTGTTTAGTTATTGTTACAGCACTGTTTAGTTATTGTTACAGTACTGTTAACGCAAACTATCTCGGGAATTTTACGCGATAACACGCAAGCGCAGGACGGCATTGCGCAAATAAAACTGATTGTGGGGCGCAGGATTTTGCTTGTATTGTGAAATTTCCCTATCTTTGCATTTTGAAACTAAAAATTACCGAAGCAGGATTTCAAGATTGATGGACAAATCATCACCTTATATATATAAATACCTCAATTCTATTGATTCTCCCGAGGATCTTCGAAAGCTAAAGATAGATGAACTGCCTGCGGTGTGCGAAGAGCTAAGACACAAAATCATTGATGTGCTTTCCACTCACCCCGGGCATTTGGCATCTTCGCTGGGGGCGGTGGAGATTACCGTGGCTTTGCATTATGTGTTCCATACCCCCTACGACAGGCTCGTTTGGGACGTGGGCCATCAGGCTTATAGTCATAAGATTCTCACAGGGCGCAGAGACCGATTCTCCACCCTTAGGCAGTTGGGCGGAATCAAGCCCTTTCCCTCACCGGAAGAGAGCGAATACGACACATGTACCTGCGGCCACGCGTCAAACTCCATTTCGATAGGATTAGGTATGGCTGTGGCTGCACAGCTCAAAGGTGAGACGGACAGAAAGGTGGCTGTGGTGATTGGAGATGGGGCAATGAGCGGCGGATTGGCCTTTGAGGGACTCAATAATGTGTCCTCCTCGCCCAACGACCTATTGATTGTGCTCAATGACAACAATATGAGCATCGATCATAGCGTGGGCGGGATGAAACAATACCTGCTCAACCTCCATACCTCCAGTTTCTACAACCGATTGCGCTTTAAGGCGGCCAGATGGCTCTATGCCGTGGGCATTCTTAACGATAAAAGGAAAAATGCTATCATTAGGCTCAACAATTCACTAAAAGCGCTCATCGCTCACCAGCAAAATATCTTCGAGGGAATGAACATCCGTTACTTTGGTCCTGCAGATGGCAACAATGTAAAGGAATTGGTGAGAATACTTCGCGAGATAAAGGATATGAAAGGCCCTAAACTCCTCCATATCCATACCATAAAGGGCAAAGGCTATAAGGCGGCAGAAAAAGATGCGGCTGCTTGGCACGCCCCCGGGCAGTTTGACCCCATCACCGGCGAGCGCCTCCACACTGTTTCCGACAAGCCTGTGCCGCCAAAGTTTCAGACGGTCTTTGGAGAGACATTGCTGGAATTGGCAAAGGAGAATCCCCTCATCGTGGGCATCACGCCCGCCATGGCCACGGGTTGCTCCATGGATATAATGATGAAACAAATGCCTAATCGCACATTCGATGTGGGCATCGCCGAAGGGCACGCCGTTACTCTGGCAGCGGGTATGGCCAAGGACGGACTGGTGCCGTTTTGCAACATATATTCCTCCTTTGCCCAGCGCGCCTACGATAATATTATCCACGATGTGGCCATTTCGCGGCTCAAAGTGATACTCTGTCTGGACCGTGCCGGATTGGTGGGCGAAGACGGGCCCACTCATCACGGTGTCTTTGACATCGCCGCCCTGCGCACAGTGCCAAATCTCACCATCTGTTCGCCTATGAACGAAGAGGAGTTGCGCAACATGATGTACACCGCGCAATTAAAGGAGACGAGCGGCCCGTGGGTGATACGCTATCCACGCGGGCGCGGCTCAATGGTGGATTGGCGCAAACCTTTCCAACCTATTCCCGTTGGCACCGGTCGCAAACTGCGCTCCGGCAACCGTATCTGCGTTCTCACGCTCGGCCCCATCGGGGTGGCGGCAGAAGAGGCGATTGAAAGTTTCGGAGAGAGCGCCGCCCTTATCGCTCATTACGATATGCGCTTTGCCAAGCCCCTTGACCAAGACATTATGCGCGAGGTGGCAGCCAACTATCAGAATATTATCACGATGGAAGACGGTGCTCTGAAAGGCGGATTCGGCAGTGCTGTGGGCGAATGGCTGGAAGACCACGATATTCACACTCCCCTCTTGCGCCTCGGCATCAAAGACCACTTTGTGGAGCACGGTCCTGTGGAAGCCCTGCGGCATATTGAGGGGATTGACGCACAAGCCCTGAAAGATGCGATAACAAAATTATTGCAATAGCCTCACTCTCCCCTTACTCTCCTCATAATCCAATTTGTTCCTATGAATATCATCATTGCCGGCGCAGGGCGCGTGGGCACCCACTTGGCTAAACTCTTTGCCCGCGAAAATCACGATATTATCGTCATCGATGATAATCCCGAGCGCCTTAATATGTTGCGCGCCAACTATGATTTGATGGTCAAGGTGATGTCGCCATCGTCTTTCACCGGCCTAAAAGAAATTGGTGCGGGGCATAGCGACCTTTTTATCGGTGTTACTCCGGATGAAAACTTGAATATCAACTGCTGTATGATGGCCAGTTCGCTGGGAGCCCTGCGCACAGTGGCGCGCGTGGATAATCCCGAATATCTGGACAAGGCTTCGCAGGAATATTTCCACCAAATGGGCGTTAATTCCATGTTTATCCCCGAGATGGTGGCTGCAAAAGAGATTGTGGCCTCGGTGGGCAGGAGTTGGGCCCGTATGTGGTGGGAACCGGAGGGCGGCGACCTTGCACTTATCGGCGTGAAAGTGAGAGAAAGCTGCCAAATTCTGAATACTCCCCTCAAAGACTTGCCTACTAACGACCCCGCCTATCATGTGGTGGCCATAAAGCGCGGCGACGACACAATTATTCCCCACGGCCAGGACGTTATCCGCCCTTACGACCAAGTATATTTTATGACGCGCAAGCGCAATCAGGATTATATCCGCAACATCTGCGGAAAAGAGGAATATAGCGAGGTGAAAGACGTGATGATTATGGGCGGAGGCATCACCGGCGTTTATACTGCCCGCAATCTGCCCGATAGTATGAACATAAAAATCATTGAGCAGGACCTCAATCGATGCTATGAGCTAAATAAACTGATTGTTCGCGACAATGTGATGGTTATTCACGGCGATGGGCGCGATCTTTCGCTGATGAAAGAGGAAAATCTGGACGATTGTGATGCTTTTATCGCCCTAACGCCAAATTCCGAGGTGAATATCATAGCTTGTCTCACAGCAAAAAAGGCAGGTGTGCTCAAGACAGTGGCGATGCTCGACAATTTGAGTTTTCTTTCCACTGCTGAAAGTTTGGATATCGGTACGCTAATCAATAAGCAGGCCATCTCTGCCAGTAATATCTACCGTATGATTCTTAAGGCCGATGTCTCCAACGTCAAGAGCCTGATGGTGGCAAATGCAGACGTGGCGGAATTTACTGTAGCCCCCGGTTCGAAAATTACGCGCAAGCTGATTAAGGATCTTCGCCTGCCGGTGAATGCTACTCTCGGTGGGCTTATCCGCGATGGCAAGGGGAAACTGATTAATGGCGACACACAGGTGAAAGCCGGCGACAAGGTGGTGGCAATCTGCGTGGATAATGGACTGAAGAGCCTCGCCTCCATGTTTGATTAGGCTACAAAAGCCGAAATTCGCGCCGCAAAAGCGTAGACTGATGCCATAAGAGTGTAAATTGATGCTACAACAGCGGAGCACCACGCAGCAAAAGCGTGAGTTGCGCGCCGAGAATGCGTAAATTCACGCAACAAAAACAAAAGTTCTTCGCACCAAAAGCATAAGTTCCCCGCACCAAAAGCAAAAATTTGGCTATAAAAATAGCGAAAGTGGCAAATAGGAGCCATAAATATTGGAATAAGAAGAAATGTCTAAAAGCAAACTGGTTAATCCCAAGACATTATGCAGAGTAATCGGTCAATTGGTATTGATTGAGAGTTTGATGATGCTCATTTGTTTGGTGGTAGGATTGATTTACCGCGAGAGCGACCACACCGCGTTCATCGTGGGGTTGGTGGTGAGCGGGTCCATCGGGCTTATTCTCAAGTTGGTCGGGCTCAATAGTGGTAACACGGTGAATCGGCGCGAATCTTATCTGATTGTTAGCCTAACGTGGGTGGTATTTTCCCTGCTGGGCACGATTCCATTGCTGATAACGGGCCATTGTCCCACGCTGGGCACGGCATTCTTTGAGTCTATGTCGGGATTTACCAGTTCGGGGGCGAGCGTAATCCGCGATATTGATACCCTACCCCATAGTATTTTGTTTTGGCGTAGTTTTATGCAATGGATTGGTGGATTGGGAATCGTGTTTTTCACGATGACAATCTTGCCGGTGTCGGGAAGCGGCGAGATACGCTTGTTTGCCGCCGAGAGCACAGGCCTTGGGCAAGAGAAACTCCACACCAAAATAAAAACTACTGCGGCCTGGATTTGGAGCATCTACATCTGTCTCACTTTAGCCTGCGCCGTGGCGCTTTATTTAGGCGGAATGGGGATATTCGACAGCATCAACCACGCCATGACCACCATCTCCACCGGCGGATTCTCCACCCATTCAGCGGGCATAGCCTATTACCAGTCCACTTGCTTGCAATATATTTTGATTGTCTTCATGTTTCTGGGGGGAATGAACTTCTTTTTGCTCTATACCGTCTTCACCAAGCGTTCCTTGTCGCCCTTAAAGAATAACGATGAAATCAGATTTTATTTTTGCGTGGTTATTGCCATCGCCCTCTTGTGCGCACTGAATCTTTGGCTGCACAATGGATATAATATTGAGCGCGCACTGCGCGTGGCGCTCTTTAATTGTGTCGCTATCAACACTACCACAGGATTTATCATCGATGACTATCAGCTTTGGTTTGGTCCAACGTGTATGTTGCTCATGTTCTTGATGTTTACCGGCGCTTGTTCGGGTTCTACTTCCGGAGGATTCAAGAGTATTCGCATGTTGATAATCATGAAGACCACAAGCATACAATTTAAGCGCCTGCTCCACCCGAATGCCATCATTCCGGTGCAGGTGAATAAGGCTCCGCTCACCACTGCGGCCGAGCAAAATGTGATGTCGCTCCTCTTTTGGTTTCTATTCCTTATTATTATAGGAGCCGGTGTGCTGATGCTGACGGGTGTGCCAGGTTATGACAGTTGTGCTATCTCATTGGCAAGCGTTTGCAACATCGGCACGAATTTCGGTCACGTCTATGGGCCAATGCAGGGGCTTTCTGCCATGCCGGAGGCCGCCAAATGGATTTGCTCCTTCCTAATGCTGGCCGGCAGGCTCGAAATCTTTGCTATCCTGCTCCCATTCACCAGCTCTTTTTGGCACAGGCAGTAGGTTTTATTAGAATAGAATAGATTGAAAGATGAGAGAATTGAGGCGAGAGCCCTTACAATTCTATTCTTTCGCGTTTTCTTCTTCGAGGAGGTCAGTGCCGAGATGGGTACGTGCCTCCCGCTTAAACCTTTCTTTGATAATGCGGGGCTTGGTGGCGTAGACAATCGTGCGAATGGAGCCGGTATAACTGAAATACTGCCACGCCCACGATAGCATTACCTGTAGTTTGTTTTTAATACCGAGAATAGAGCGCAGATGCACCACCAGCCATAAAAGCCAAGCAAGGAAACCCTGAGAATGAATCTTATGTATGTCAGCCACGGCCTTGTTGCGCCCAATAGTGGCCATCGAACCAAGATCTTTGTACCGGAACGGTTTTATTATGGACATGCCGTTCTTTCCTATTTCCTTATCATTCTTATTTGATAGCATGCCATTTTTGCCTATTTCCTTATCATTCTTATTTGTCTGCACGTCATTATTCAGAATATACAGATTAGCGGCCAGATTCTTGGCCTGCTGTATAGCCACCTGCGCCAATTGGGGATGACCGTTGGGATAATTGGGGTCTGCGGTCATCAAGCACTGATCGCCGATGGCGTAGATATTATCCATACCCAACACGCGATTGTATTCGTCCACCTTGATGCGGAAACCGCGCCCCAGATGGTCGCCCTCAATGCCGGTAATGGGCTGAGCCTTGATACCGGACACCCAAAGGAACGTGCGCGTGGGGATACTGGTGCCGTCTTTTATCATCACGCGGAAATCCTTGTAATCCGTTACCATCTTGCCAAATTGAACATCCACCCCCATGCCTTTTAGAAACTCCAAAGCCTTATTCGAAGACTCGTCAGACATGCCGGTAAGCAGTCGGTCAGTGGCTTCCAATAGATAGATGTGCATATGGGAGGCGTCCATATCGGGATAGTCGTAAGGGATGACATAGCGCTTCATCTCACTGATGGCACCGGCGATTTCCACCCCGGTGGCCCCGCCGCCCACGATGACAACATTGAGCAGTTCTTGACGCTCCTCCTCGGTGGCGCAGGTGAGGGCACGCTCTAGATTGGATAGTAACACATTGCGCAACCCCATCGACTCGGAGAGTGTGCGCATGGGGATAGCCCATTCCTCCACGTTCTTATTACCAAAGAAATTGGTGGTAGCGCCCGCAGCAAAGACCAGATAATCATATTCAATCTTGCCGATGGAGGTCTGGAGAATCTTTTTATCTGGAAAAACGGCGCGCGCTTCGGCTATTCGGAAATAGAAGTTTTTACTTTTGCGGAATATCTGACGAAAAGGGAACGAGATATTACTGGGTGCGAGACCGGCCGAGGCCACTTGATAAATGAGCGGGGGAAATTGGTGGTAGTTGTTTTTGTCTATCAAAACCACCTGTAGCGGCAGTACTCTGCTTTTACAACCCATACCACTGTTTTTTCTTTTTTCTGTACTGTATTTACTGCCCTCACCACAGTCGTTGGTATCCACCTCCCTGTTTTCGCAAGGGTTAAGGCAGTTGTGCTTCTGTGCTGTCAATAAGTCTTGGGCCAATCTTAATCCTCCCAATCCGCCGCCTACTATTACCACTCTCTTTTGCGCTGTGCGCTTTATATTAATGCTCATAAAATTATTTTTTTGTAAGAGTGTGCAAATTTACTATGTTTAAGCGTAAGAATTGCCAGTGCTGCGTAGGTTTTTGGGGCTGCAAAGAAGAATTTTTCGACATTTGCGGCGATTTTTTGCAGAGAAAAAATGATTTTGTCTTATACTGAAAATCGTTGACACATTTGAGAACTCCAAAACATTCAA
>CAZQVW010000066.1:4873-11864 GCA_964596865.1 uncultured Bacteroidaceae bacterium | reverse complement strand
TAGTTATTGTTACAGCACTGTTAACGATAGTCAAAACGATTGGAAGTCGCCGCAAGAGCCCATAAAATCTTGGGAAAGCGCGAATTTTCGATGCGATGGCGCGGTTTCTTGGGCAGTTCCGTATAAAACGAGCCGGCTGAAAAGTTCTTGCGTGTGCCGAAAGAGTTTTTTCAGACGGCTTCGTATAAAACCTGCCCCTGTTGGCTCAATCAATACATTGCCGCGTACCGAAAGACTTTCCCCGTATCCTTGTTTTTCGGATTGCCTCTGCGTTCATTTCGTTACGGTCGCAATAAAAACGCAAAAAGCCCCCGAAGCAAAGGTGCTACGGGAGCTTTTTTCAATATTAGTGCGGAAATTACAATGTATAGTGCGGAGATTATATTCCGTTACTCCGCATTAACGTCTTCTTTTGTCCGCCTTAATATATTAATAAGGTAGGATAGTCTCGCTACGGGGGGCGGGATTAGTCGAGGATTGTGGAAGAGGGCTTGAATTTCACCACGGTCTTCTCTGCGATTTCAATCTTAGCGCCGGTGGCGGGATTAACGCCGGTGCGTGCAGCGCGAGTGGCGGTGCTGAATGTGCCGAAACCTACCAGTGTGATTTTATCGCCTTTCTTGATAGCGTCGGCGATGGAGGAGGTGGTGATGTCAAGAGCTTTCTTTGCGGCCTCTTTGGAGATGCCGGCACCGGTAGCGATTGCTGCAATCAAATCTGTCTTTGTCATAATTGTAGAATTTTGTAGTTATAGGTTTATAAATGTTTGTTATGGGAATTCTTTTGTGAGGAATGGGGAGAATGGGAATTTATGGTGTGAATGGGGGTGTATGAATGGTGGAAATAGGAATTGTTATGGGGGAGAATGAGGCTTGAAATCAGTGATATTAGTTGTTTTGCTACTTATCTAACACTGCAAATATCGCAACATAAAACATTTCCTCCAAATATTTGACCCTAAAAATGGACTTTTAGTGGATTTTTTCCGGTTTTTGTTGAAAAAATGATTAAAAAAGGCCGTTTTTGCCCGCAAACATTGAGTGTTTACGGGTCTTTGGCGAGGCTGGAGGGAGCAGGGGAGGCCGCTATTTGGAGAGTAGGAAGCGGGTAGTGGGGTGGGGGAATGCTGATTGTGTGCAGGGAGAGGTGGAGAATGGGGGTGAGGAGGGGTGATTATGGGGTGGTGGGTGGTGATGGCGGGGGTTGGTGGACGAGGGTGGGGCATACAGGGGCGGCTATCGGTTAAGGCAAAAGTTGGCTGTTTGGATTTTTAATGCTAATTTTGCGGGAAATTATAGGAAAAGACAAAATCACGACCTCTTATGCGAAGTATGCCTCCTATCACCAAGAATTTGCTGCTGATAAACATATTGATGTATATGGCCTACGTAGTGGCCCAACAAAGTGGGGTGGATCTCAACGATTTGCTGGGCCTCCACTTTTTCAAATCCCATAGTTTCCACTTTTATCAGTTGGTGAGCTATATGTTTATGCACGCCAATTTGCAGCATATCTTCTTTAATATGTTGGCTTTATGGATGTTTGGGCGCATTATCGAACAATCGTGGGGCGCCAAACGCTATCTGATATTCTATATGGTGTGTGGCATTGGCGCAGGTCTGTGTCAGGAGGCTGTGCAATATCTCCAGTATGTGAGCGAAGGGTTAGGCCAGTATCAATTTGTGGATTTCGGCGGTGGAATACGCATGCCGATGGAGGATTATTTGGCTCAATGGACTACAGTGGGCGCTTCCGGAGCTATATATGGAATCCTGCTGGGCTTTGGCCTCACCTATCCCAACGCCACTATCATGCTTTTGATTCCACCTCTGCCACTGAAAGCCAAATGGCTGGTTGTGGGCTACGCAGTGATAGAATTATGGGCCGGCCTTACCTCTACAGGCAGTAATGTGGCTCATTTCGCCCACCTCGGGACTACAGTGGGCGCTTCCGGAGCTATATATGGAATCCTGCTGGGCTTTGGCCTCACCTATCCCAACGCCACTATCATGCTTTTGATTCCACCTCTGCCACTGAAAGCCAAATGGCTGGTTGTGGGCTACGCAGTGATAGAATTATGGGCCGGCCTTACCTCTACAGGCAGTAATGTGGCTCATTTCGCCCACCTCGGAGGTATGCTGTTCGGCTTGGCGCTAATCATGTATTGGCGACATAAGAATGTGATTGGCTCTAATGGCTTCACGGCGTGGAAAGAATATAAGCCGCGCGATAAACGTGGGCGCAAATGGAATATCTTTGGCGGAAAAGGACGCCAGCGCGGTGAAGACCGCGACATAGGGCCCGACCCTCACTATACCTCTTATAATAATGAGGCCAATTCCGCTGAGCGCTACGGGCATGGCGGTGGTCATTCCGCGCATAACGGTGCGGCTCATACCGATCCGGCCGCCCAGAGGCGCGCCAAACAAGAGGAGGTGGATAGAATTTTGGACAAGGTGAGGCGCTCGGGCTATTCCTGCCTCACCGATGAGGAGAAAAAGACGCTCTTCGATTTCCGCAACAAATGATAGTGCGCCCGCTACGCCCTTACTCCTCCTTGGGTCCTGCTTGTATGCGCCGGTATTTCCCTCCTTGCCGACAATGAAAAACAAAAACCGTAGATTCCACATCCTTTCGTCCCTCTTTTTCGCTATCAGCATGCTGACGGCGGTGGCCTTTGTGGGGGCGGCCTACGGCGGGTATATCCATCCCCAGAAATGGGCGTGGACTGTTTCATTGACATTATTCTTTCCCTTTCTTTTGTTGGCCAATGCTGCGTGTATAGTGGTGTGGCTGGTGGCCTGCTCGCGCCGATGGATTCTAAATATGCTGACACTGATTGTCTGTCTGCCCGCTGTGCGCACTTATATGCCGATAAACATCCCCGAACCGGTGCCAAAGGGGTGTGTGAAGGTGTTGAGCTATAACACCTTCGGTATGGGTCAAGCCGCGGTGGACAGCGTCTCCTTTCGCCAGACGCTGCAATTCCTGCGCCAGAACGATGCCGATATTGTTTGCCTGCAGGAGGCGTCTTATCCCGTGAAATACAAAAATGAAGTGGAGCGGACTACGGCTCGCTGGCGTTACCGCGACACACTCCTGCTGCCCGGGCAGGTTACAGCCCAATTGGCTATGTATAGCCGCTTCCCAATCTTGGGGCGCGAGGTGGTAAATTCGCCGTCCAACACCCATTTCAGCATTATCTACTATGTGAAAATCCATAAGGACACGGTGGTGGTGGTGAACAACCACTTTGTCAGCAATTCCATGAACGAAACCGACAAGCAGGCCTATACCCGATTGGTGAGCGTGGAGGATCAGGATAGCACCTACGACGACCTCCTCCATCTTATGAGGAAAGTGAATGCCGCCGGCGTCAAGCGTGCGCTACAGGCCGATTCGCTCATTGCCCGTCTGGATTCCATTGGTGATAAGCCCATGATTGTGTGCGGCGATTTCAACGATTCGCCCCTCTCCTACGTGCATACCGCCCTCACCCGCCGCCTTAACGACGCTTATACCCACACCGGCAACGGCCCGGGCGTCTCCTACCATGAGACACTGATGTATTTCCGCCTCGACAACATCCTCTATTCCCGCCACTTCCGCCCCTTTGCAGCCCGAGTGATGAAAGAAATGAAGATGTCAGACCACTATCCCATACAGGCGTGGCTCAAGCGCGTGAATTGAGACTCAAAGATTAAATTCCTTGTGCCCCAATCCGCACATTATGCTATTTATCACGCCGAAAATAGGCCAAACAATCGAATTTCGCGCATTAAAAGTCCTTAACCTCACAAAAAAGCACTATATTTGCACGCCTAATTCCGGTAAATGGGCGCACACACGGCTCTAAACCGGAGAGATAAAGCCATAAAATGGGCATCATAAAATCTTGGAACGAGCCTCCTCTTTGGCGGAAGCCAGTCCCAAAAGACTATGAGCGATAAAAACAGATTATAAAACAAACAAAAATATTATTAGCAGTATGCAAAACAAAGGATTTGTGAAAGTATTCGCAGTATTGCTGACTTTGGTCTGCCTTTACTATCTTTCCTTCTCGTTTGTTACGAGCCACTATGAGGACAAGGCGGCCAAAATGTCGCCCGCTGCCGGACAGCGCTACCTCGACTCGATGAAAAACGAGAAAGTGTGGATGTTTAAGACCCTCCAGGAGTGTCAGGAATACCAGTTGGGCTTGGGTCTGGACCTCAAGGGCGGTATGAATGTAACGCTGGAGGTGTCTGTGCCCGACATCGTGAAGGTGCTGGCCGCCGACAATGCCACCGACCCCAACTTCCAGAAGGCTTATGCCCAGGCCGTGAAAGAGGCAAACGAAAGTCAGAGCGACTTTATCACCCTGTTTATCCGCGATTATCAGAACATCGCCGGCAAAAACAAACTGTCGGCCATCTTTGCCACCCAGCAGATGAGCGAAAAGCTCAATGCCCGCTCCTCAGACAGTGAGGTGGAGAAGGTGTTGCGCTCCGAGGTGAAAGACGCTATCGACAATTCTTATAACGTGCTCCGCTCGCGTATCGACCGCTTTGGCGTGGCTCAGCCCAATATCCAGAAGCTGGAGGGACAGGCCGGCCGCATCATGGTGGAAATGCCTGGCGTGAAAGAGCCGGAGCGTGTGCGCAAACTGCTCCAAACCAGTGCCAATCTGGAATTTTGGGAGACATATACCTTTGCCGACATCTGGCCGGAAATTCAGGCGCTGGATTCGCGTTTGGCCAGTGGCACATCTTCTGCTTCCGATTCCACTGCCGCCAAGAGCGACAGCGTGAAAGCCGATACCGCCAAGGCCGCCGCTTCCGCCAAGAGCTCGCTCTTGCTGAAAGGCCAGACGGCTTCCGCCAATAAGACCCAAAGCGCAGAGAGCGCCGCGGCCGCAGCCAACAAAAAGGCCCACCCGCTTCTTTCGCTCATCATCCCTGCCCAGAATCAGAGGAGCGGTAGTGCAGTTGTGGGCTATGTGGCCTCCTACGATACTGCCGAGGTCAATCGCCTGTTATCCACTCCCGAGGCTAAATCCACCCTGCGCTCCGATGTGTCGCTGAAATGGGGCGTAAAGGCCAGCGACCTCTTCCCCAAGGCCGACATCTTTGAGCTTTATGCCATCCGCCTCACTGCTGACGGCAAGGCTCCGCTGGAGGGCGATGCCATCACGTCCGCCCGCGCCGACTTCGACCAGTTTGGCAACCCCGAAGTGAGCATGACGATGAACACCGAGGGCTCTCGTATCTGGGCCAACCTCACAAAGAACAATATTAATAAGGCTATCGCCATTGTATTGGACGGCGTGGTCTACAGTGCGCCCAATGTGATGAATGAAATCACCGGTGGCAACTCCCAGATTACCGGCAATTTCACCACCGACGACACCAAGGACCTTGCCAATGTGCTCAACGGCGGTAAAATGGACGCTCCTGTCAAGATTGTGCAGGACGATACCGTGGGCCCGTCCTTAGGTCAGGAGTCTATTAATAAGGGTATCGCCTCGTGCGTGGTGGCATTCGTGCTACTGATGATTTATATGTGTATGCTCTACGGCGTAAGGCCCGGTATGGTGGCCAACTTCGCCTTGGTCATCAACTTCTTCTTCATCCTCGGCGTTTTGGCCTCGTTCCAGGCCGCGCTGACTATGAGCGGTATCGCCGGTATGGTGCTCACGCTGGGTATGGCCGTGGATGCCAACGTGCTGATCTATGAGCGTACCAAAGAGGAGCTGCGCGCAGGCAAGAAAGTGAAATCCGCTCTTTCCGCCGGCTACAGCAACGCTTTCTCGGCCATCATAGACTCAAACGTTACCTCCATTATCACCGGTATCATCCTCTTTGAAGCTGGCACAGGCCCAATCCGCGGCTTCGCCACCACATTGATTATCGGTCTGCTGGCCAGTGTGTTCACCGCCGTTTGGCTCACCCGTATCGTGTTCGAGCATTTCCTCAACAAAGACAAGTGGCTCGACCTCACTTTCACCACTCGCTTCTCCAAGAATTTGATGCAAAACACTCATTTCAAATTTATGAGTGCTTACAAGAAGAGCTTCACCATCTGGGGCGTAGTGATTGTGTTGCTGGCCATCTGCTTCGGCGTGCGCGGCTTGAGCAGCGGCATCGATTTCACCGGTGGTCGCAATTATACCGTGAAGTTTGAAAAGCAAGTGGTGCCCGAAGATGTTAGCAAGCTGGTTCAAGCTAATATTGGCGACGCCAATGTGTCGGTACTGGCCCTCGGCACCGATGGCAAGACCGTGCGCGTCTCCACAAACTATAAGATTAATAGCAACGACCCCTCTGTGGACAACGAAATCGAGACAATCCTCTATAAGTCCTTTAAGCAGGGCAACCTCTTTGTGGGTAATGTTAGCTTTGATCAATTCAAAGACCGCGACAATCAGAAGGGCGGCTCCATTATCTCCTCACAGAAAGTGGGCCCGTCGGTGGCTAAGGACGTAACCTACGGAGCTATCCGCGCCGTCATCTTCGCTCTTATCGCTATCTTCCTTTATATCTTTATCCGCTTCCGCAATATCGGTTTCTCGGTGGGTAGCACCGTGGGCTTGGTCTGCGATGCGCTACTTATCATTGGTACGTATTCGTTGCTGTGGGGCGTGGTGCCTTTCAGCCTCGAGGTAGACCAGACGTTTATCGCCGCTATCCTCACCTGTATCGGCTACTCCATCAATGATAAGGTGGTTATCTTCGACCGTGTCCGCGAATTCCTCAAGCTCTACCCCAAGAGAGACAAGCAGTTGCTGTTTAATCAGTCGCTCAACACCACTTTGGCGCGTACGGTGAATACCTCCAGTACCACGCTGCTTGTGTTGCTGTGTATCTTCTTCCTTGGCGGCGACAGTATCCGTTCGTTCTCCTTCGCCATGATTCTTGGCGTGGTCTATGGCACTCTGTCGTCCTTGTTCATCTCGGCTCCGTTGGCTTACCTCATTCTCGGTGGTAAAATCAAGGATAAAGCCGATGTGGAG
>CAZQVW010000066.1:0-4773 GCA_964596865.1 uncultured Bacteroidaceae bacterium | reverse complement strand
TAAAATCAAGGATAAAGCCGATGTGGAGCTCGTGGAAGCGTAGGTAGATTCTGCGCAAACCAAAACAATAATGGCTGTCGCCTAAATGATAATGGCTATTGCCTAAATGATGGTAGCTGTCGCCAAAGCAAAAACGGCTATTGCCTAAATTATAATGGCTATCACCAAAGCAATAATGGCGAACGCTTAAATAGATGTAGATATTAGTTTTTTCATATTCCCTCTGGGGGCGAATTTCCTCGCGCAATGGTGTGCGGAAAGTTCGCCCCCATTTTCTTTCCTTGCCCAAATTCGCCGAAAAGAGCGTTGCCAGCCTTTAGCTTTTCGCAATTTTGTATCGATTTTTGGGCAAAAGTCCACAAAAAGCGGCAAAAATCGCCCAATTAACTGTTAAGTGATTAGATTTTTATTATCTTTGCCCCACAAATTAAAACTTCATTATTCTATGATTAAGAGTAAATTCATTTTTTAATACTTATGAAAACAAAAATCGTTATCCTTGCTATCGCCGCCTGTTCAATAGGCTGGTTGCGGTCTGCTGCTCAAAGCGTGGTATTCCCACAACAGCAGCAGGCTGATGTGGCTGAGCTCACCTATGATGGGCAAAGCACCTACACCTTCAGCAACGCCCTTTTTGAAGCCTCCTTCTATAAGGACGCCAACGGAGCTCTTCTGTTTGGCGGATGCGATGCTATGAACCTTAAGGGCGGTACCGAATTGTTTAAGGTAACTCTTGGCAACGGTACCACCTTTTCTTCTTCCGACATGACGCTGGATTCTTTGGAGATGCGCAATCTTTCTGCAAATCTTTCTTCGCCCAAGGGCTCTGACCGCTTTTTTGGCAAAGAGTTGCGCGCTGTCTTAACCCATGAGAACCTGCGCATTGTCTGGCACGCCGTATTGCGCGACGGGTCTCACTATCTCCGCACAGAGATGGACATTACCGCCCTCAACGATCAGGCCATGTCTTCCCTTACGCCTATGATATATAATGTAGACGTGAAGGCGGCCGGCAGCGTGCCCGTGAAAGTGGGCAATACACGCGGCGCAGTGCTTATTAGCGACAAGATTTTCGCCGGATTGGAGACTCCGATGGGTCTCAACTCGGCCTCTATCGAGAGCGAGGGCTTTGACGACTTTAATGCCAAGGAGTGGTCGCCGCAAATGTTCTCGTGGTCGCCCGGCGAGGAGATTCCCGACACCATTCTTAAGATGCGCACTCTTTGGAATAACTCCGCCATCACCGCAGACAAGGTCCTGGGCGCTCGCGGCAACGTGAGCATTCGCTCCACCGGCCCGCAAACATTCACTTTCAAGTATAGCAGTGGTAGCCATCGCCTCAATATGGTGGGTGTAGACATCACCGATGGCGAAGGAAACGTGGTGGCCAGCGATTACCACCGCGGTTTTGCGGGTGCTGCCCAGCAGGACAACGTCTACACGCTCAATATTCCCGAAAAGGGCGCTTATGTCCTCCGTTATTTCGTGGAGACGGTGAGCGAAGTTGTAGACAGTAAGGGCACTATCACGTTTAGCGGCAAGTTGAGCACGCCCGTGGTGGTTTACGACCGCGTGGCAAGCGATGATGCCGCCAAGAGCAACGGTTTCCTAAGTCCCCTCTCCCGCCCGCTGGTGCGCGCCGTCAGTCCTGTGCTTAAATCCATTTATGACCGCGCTAAATGGGCTGTTTTTGCCGATGGCTGGAACGCCGATGCCGGCACCGGTCAGGCCAATGCCGTTATCGATGGCAACAAGGCCACTTATTGGCATTCGCATTATAGCGATAACACCAACAAGGCTATGCCCCACTGGATTATGGTGGACATGAAAGACACGCTCGATGTGGCTTCCGTTGGTCTCACCACGCGCCAAGCCGCAGTTACCGTGAATGGCCACATCAAGAAATACGAAATTTATGTAGGCAACGACACCACCAAGATGCATATCGTTGCTTCCGGCACACTTACCTACTCTCTTAGTGAACAGTGGGTCAATCTCGATTCCACAGTGCACGCTCGCTTTGTGAAAATCAAAATCCTTTCTTCGCAGAACGACAGGGAGTTCGCAGCTTTGGCCGAATTGCGCATAGCTGGCACCAAGAGCGTGAATCAGCCCCTCGTCCTTGAGGACGGCGACAGCGACACTGAAAATTGGGATCCCGCTTTCTGGACGGTGATGCCGGCAGATTCTGTTCCTTATCGCGTAACAGAGCTCGGCCATAACAGTCCTTATGTATATTATCACGAATCAGAAATTACATTAGCCTCTGGTGGTGGCACACTTTCCTCCACCTTCCTTTATTCCGGCGGCAACAACCGCCTGCAAATCGTAGGCGTTGAGTTGCTCGATGCTCGGCGCGATGTAGTAGCCAACGACTATCATTTTGGTTTCACCGGTTCGGCTCGCAGCGGCAACGTTTATAGTTTCTATGTGCCCAACGAGGGTAAATTCACCCTGCGTTATCTCATGTCTATTAAGGACGAGAAGAATACTTCCAGCGGCAATATCACCCTTAAATACGAGGTGATAGACACGCTCCATAGGATTGCGCCCATGGAAGTACCCATTCAGGGCGTTTGGCAGCGTCCCACCACTCTGGTGGCCGGCAAGAGCTGGAATGTCTCCGCCGTAGTGGGCTTGGTGGCCGAGGGTCAGCAGCGCCGTTCCTTCCTTGCTTACAGTGAAAGGGAGCGCGCCGCCGCTTGGCGCCCCATGCCAATCTATGTTTCATGGTATGAGCTCAATATCAACCGCAATAACGCCAAGGGCAACGAAGGTAAACACGGCGTAGTGGGCGATTATAGCGCCAACTACAATAGCAACCAGTGCGTAGACGTACTTAATCAGTGGAAGATCCATTTCTTTGACGTCTATAAGAAGGCTCCCGTGGCATTTGTTTGGGATGACGGTTGGGATCAGTATGGCACGTGGACATTCAATCCCAATTTCCCCGATGGCTTCCACCCCGAAGATAATCTTGCCCGCACCATGAATGCCGGTATCGGCACTTGGCTGGGCCCGGTGGGCGGCTACGGCGCTTGCGGTAACTATCGCCGCAAATATTGGGAGAAGGATGGCGGAATGCAACTGAGCAACCAGAAATATTACGACTATTTCGTGCAGTGCTGCCAGAGCATGATTAAGGATTACGACTTCCGCTTCTTCAAACTCGACGGCATCAGTGCGCAATTCACCTCCGTAGGTCCTGACCTCTCCAACACCGGTTTGGAGAACGCCGAGGCCATCATCCAGATTGAGCGCGATGTGCGCAAATTCCGCCCAGATATTTTCTATAACACCAGTGTGGGCACTTGGGCTTCCCCCTTCTGGTATCATATCACCGACGCCACGTGGCGACAGGAAAACGATTACGGCAACACCGGCGTGGGCACAGACCGCGAAAAGTGGATTACCTATCGCGACCGCCTGGTATATCAGAACTATGTGCAAAATTCGCCCATCTGTCCCATCAACACACTGATGACTCACGGCTTCATCCTGTCTCGTTTTGGCGGTGTGTCCTCTAATAGAGAATACGATGGAGTGCGAAGGGAGCTGCGTTGCGCCTTTGGTTGCGGCTCGTCCATGGTGGAGCTGTATGCAGACTATAAACTCATGAATGAGATTAATAACGGCGCTCTGTGGAAAGACCTCTCCGATTGCATGGATTGGCAGGAGCGTAATAAGGACGTTTTGCCCGACATCCACTGGGTTGGCGGCAATCCTTGGGATGGCGGTACAGCTCATATATACGGTTGGGCCGCGTGGAATGGAAAGAAAGCCGTATTGACGCTGCGCAATGGCAACACTGTTGAGCAGAAGCTCACCACCACGCTGCGCAAAGTGCTGGATATTCCTAATTATGTCCGACCTCTCCGATTGCATGGATTGGCAGGAGCGTAATAAGGACGTTTTGCCCGACATCCACTGGGTTGGCGGCAATCCTTGGGATGGCGGTACAGCTCATATATACGGTTGGGCCGCGTGGAATGGAAAGAAAGCCGTATTGACGCTGCGCAATGGCAACACTGTTGAGCAGAAGCTCACCACCACGCTGCGCAAAGTGCTGGATATTCCTAATTATGTCCGGACTACGGTAACCATGAGCAAGTCTTTTGCCGACCAAATCAACCTCTCCGGTTTGCCTACCGACCAGCCCATCAATATCGACACCGAGCTCACTATCACGATGCCTGCTTCCACTGTCTATGTCTTTGAGGGCAATGACAACAACTCTCAAAACTATGACCCAGTGCCCACCGGCATTCATAGTGCCACCGATGGCCAGCAGGACACAGCTGCTGCCGATGCCTCCGCCACCGGTTCTTCCGCGCGCAAGGGCATCTACAACCTCCAAGGCCAGCCCCTGTCCTCTCCCGTGCAAGGTATCAATATCATTGGCGGCAAAAAAGTGTACGTTCCCAGCAAGTAATAATTGCTAAGCGCTATATTAAGCCCCGCAGACACGCGTTCTGCGGGGCTTTTTTCGTATTTGTACGTGGGTTTATAGATGATTGGTAACCTAATAGGCTACTTACCATTGTTTCTACATTACGTAATAACACAATCCTTCCTCTTAAATCTAATTTTTCCCCTCCTAACCAATTTATTCCCGTGTTCGCGCGCATATATCCCGCGCAAAATCCGAAAAGTGCAGAGAAAAATCCCAAAAATTCCGTGCTAATTCCCCAAATGTGCGTGCTAATCCCGAAAAAGTGCGCGTTAGTTTGCGTTCACAGTGCTGTAACAATAAGTTAACAGTACTGTTTAGTT
>CAZQVW010000065.1:0-12014 GCA_964596865.1 uncultured Bacteroidaceae bacterium | reverse complement strand
CGATTGTCGGGCGGATAACACGCCGCTACGCGGCTGATCCGCCCCTACACGGGCACACACAACGAAATACAATATTGCATCCCCACGCCGTGGGGACGCCCAACGAAATACAATATTGCACCCCCACGCCGTGAGGCACGTCCAAGGGCATACAATAATGCGCCCCCACGCCGTGGGGCACGCCCAACGGCATGCTATATTGCACCCCCACGCCGGGGGCGGGCAGATTCTATCAAAAGGCGGCACGAATGACGCGACAGATGGAATTGTGTCAATCTTTCGGGGAGCACTTTTAATCGGAATACGCGATACGCGTTTCTATTCGCCACAAACTTGATGCAATTAGCCGGCAAAAGAGAAAAGATTAGCAGAGAATAATGACAAGTTGGCAGAATTATCTGTAAAGCAGCTAAATTTCTTTGCATTTTTCTTTGCAGCGAAGAAAGAAAAACAGTACATTTGCAATCAAAACAGAAAAACTAATCGATATGAAACGCGAAGACAAGCAAAAACTTAACACTTTGGTAGCGCAGAATGTAGAGGAGCTGATGAAAAAGCTCAACATTTCGCAGCGCGAACTATCCCGCAAGATTGGTAAGAGCGAAGCAGAGGTGAGCAGATGGCTCACCGGGCGCAATGGGTTTGGCGCCCGCTCCATTCAGACGCTGAGCGAGGTCTTGGGCCACGATGTAACTAAGCCCCTGCTGGCTTTGGGCAGTGGCGGCGAGCTCCCGGAGGCGCGCTCCACCCCACTCCACCGCCGCAAGCGCGCACTAATCACCGGAGTGACGGGGCAGGACGGGTCGTTTCTCTCCGAATTTCTGTTGGCAAAGGATTATGAGGTGCACGGCATCATCCGCCGCTCGTCGGTGGACTATCGCGAGCGCATTGCCCACCTTGAGGGCACGCCGAATTTCCATCTCCACTATGCCGATATGGGCGATTCCATGTCTATAGTGAAGGTGGTGGACAAGGTGAGGCCCGATGAGATATACAACCTCGCCGCGCAGAGCCATGTCCAGGTGAGCTTTGATTCGCCCGAATACACGGCCGACGTAGACGCCGTGGGCGTATTGAGGATACTGGAGGCAGTGAGGGCATGCCACTTGGAAAAGACGTGCCGTGTCTATCAGGCTTCCACTTCCGAGCTTTACGGCAAGGTGGAGCAGGTGCCGCAAAACGAAAACACCCCGTTCCACCCCTATTCACCATACGCCGTGGCCAAGCTCTACGGCTATTGGATTATCAAGGAGTATCGCGAGGCGTATAATATGTTTTGCTGCAGCGGTATCCTGTTTAATCACGAAAGCGAGCGCAGGGGCGAGACCTTCGTGACGCGCAAAATCACCCTCGCCGCCGCCCGCATCTCGCAGGGGCTGCAAGATTGCGTCTATCTGGGCAACCTATCCTCGCTGCGCGATTGGGGCTATGCCAAAGACTATGTGGAATGTATGTGGCTGATCCTCCAGCAAGACAAGCCCGACGATTTCGTCATCGCCACCGGCGTGCAACACTCCGTGCGCGAGTTTGCTCTCGAGGCGTTTAAGCAGGTGGGCATCACGTTGGACTTTCGCGGCGAGGGCATAAACGAGGTGGGCGTCTGCGTGGCCGGCCCCGACAGGCTCATCGGCAAGACATTAGTGGCCGTGTCCAAAGATTTCTATCGCCCCACCGATGTGGTGAACCTTTGGGGCGACCCCACCAAGGCGAAAGCCAAGCTCCATTGGAATCCCACCAAGACCAGTTTCAAAGAATTGGTGGCACTGATGGTGAAAAACGATATGGCTAAGGTGGCCGGCGATGGCGCAGCCAACAAGGTGCGCACCAATCTGGCCGAATACCTTGAAAAGGGTATCGTCCGCTAATAAATAAGGTATATATTCCTACCGCCGCATCATTCCCATTGCGCATAATCAGCCGAAGGGCGGGGCTATTTTGCCCTGCTCGCCCCCTAATAGGCGCAGACATCATATTTACACAAAACATTCTCAATCATGTCGCTTTCTAAAGATAGTAAAATCTATATCGCCGGCCACCACGGATTGGTGGGCTCGGCCATTTGGAACAATCTTCAGGCCCGCGGTTATCACAACCTCGTGGGCCGCACTCATAAGGAGCTGGATCTCACCGACCAACTGGCCGTGCGCCACTTCTTTGACGAACAAAAGCCCGAGGCCGTAGTCTTGGCCGCCGCCTTTGTGGGCGGGATTATGGCCAACAGCCTCTATCGCGCCGATTTCATCATGCAGAATATGAAGATGCAGTGCAATGTCATCAGTGAAGCCTATGCCCACGGGGTGAAGAAGCTGCTTTTCCTCGGTTCCACCTGCATCTACCCCAAAGATGCGCCCCAGCCCATGAAGGAAGACGCGTTGCTCACCTCGCCGCTGGAGTACACCAACGAGCCCTACGCCATCGCCAAGATTGCCGGGCTGAAAATGTGCGAGAGCTACAACCTGCAATACGGCACAAACTACATAGCCGTAATGCCTACCAACCTTTATGGCCCTAACGACAACTTCCATCTGGAAAACTCCCACGTCCTGCCCGCTATGATGCGCAAAATCTATCTTGCCAAGCTCATCCACGAGGGCAACTGGGACGCTATCCGCACCGACATGGATTGCCGCCCAATCAATCCCGACAGCCATCTGCGCGACATCATCGGCGAAGGCAATGTGGACGGCAAAAACCCACAAGAACGCATTCTGAAAGCCCTCGCCTACTACGGTATCGAGGATAACAACGTTACCCTCTGGGGCACCGGCACCCCGCTGCGCGAATTTCTGTGGAGCGAAGACATGGCCGACGCCTCTGTGCATATCCTGCTCAACGTGGATTTCTCCGACATCATAGGAATAGAGAAATATTCCTCCGTCCACTACGGCGTAAAGGCCGATGGCGCCGTAGACCGCAACAATTCCGAAGGTCGCGGCGGAGCTATCCCCTCACTGGGCGAAATCCGAAATTGCCATATCAATATCGGCACCGGCAAGGAGCTCACCATCCGCGCCCTTTCCCAACTGGTGGCGAAAGCCGTAGACTTCTCCGGACAAATCACCTTCGACCCCTCAAAGCCCGATGGCACTCCCCGCAAACTCATCGATGTGAGCAAGCTCCATTCGCTGGGTTGGACACACAAGGTGGAGATAGAAGACGGCGTGGAGCGCCTATATCAATGGTATCGCCACACGCTGGAAAAACAAATGCCATAATCTACGCAACCCAAAAAGGCAAGAAGAGATTTTTCTATGAAAAATATCACACGCACAAAAGACGGTCGCTCATTCTTAGGGCCGTTTCTGCTTATCTCCAGCCTATTTTTCATGTGGGGATTCGCCCATTCCATTCTGGAGGTGCTGAACCCGCATTTCAAAAACCTGCTCAATCTCAACCACGCCAACGCCGCGTGGGTGCAGGTGGCCACATACGGCGCCTATTGCCTGATGGCTATCCCCGCCGGCAAGATTATCAGTCGCTACGGCTATAAACGCGGCGTGCTCACCGGCCTGGTGCTCTATGGCGTGGGGGCATTATTGTTTCTGCCCATCTGCATGGTGGGCGTAAACCTCACAAACCCGCATACCGTCTACCCTTTCTTCATCGGGGCGCTGTTTGTAATCGGTTGTGGCCTCACCTGCCTCGAGACCTCCGCCAATCCTTACGCCACAGTCCTTGGCGACCCTGAAGACGCCGAGCGCAGAATCAATTTCGCCCAATCCTTTAACGGGCTGGGCTGGATTTGCGGACCGTTGGTGGGCGGAATGATTTTCTTCGGCGGCATAGGGGGCGAAACCAAGCCCTCCCTCATCTCCGTGGCCGCTCCTTATTGCGGCGTGGGCGTGCTTGTCCTGCTGGCCGCGCTGATTTTCAAACATATCCGCTTGCCGGAGCCAAAAGATGCCGCAGACGAACCGCAGGATAGCGCACCTATTTCCAGCAATGTTGAAAACAATGCGCAAGGCGCGGCACCAATCTCCCACGACAGGGCCATCGATGCGCAAGACGCCACTAACTGTTTGCAATCCAAGGCCGCTACCGCAAGCGCCGCCACCAGTCGCAGCATGTGGAGCAACAAGATATTTGTCTTCGGAATTGTGGCACTGTTTCTTTACGTGGCGGCCCAAACGGGAGTGAACAGTAATTTTGTGGCCTACATGAATGAAAACGTGGGCATCTCGCGGGCAGAAGCCAGTCTGTGGCTGTCGTTTGGCGGTATGGGACTATTCTTGGTTGGCAGGCTGATGGGCAGCTGGGTAATGGGCTATATCCGCCCGCAAAAGTTGCTATTACTGTTCGCCATCGGCGCCACCGTGGGCAGCGCCGTGGTAATAGCAGGTATTGGCAAGAGCTCGTTAGCCGCCTTCTTGCTTATCTATCTGTGTGAGAGCATCATGTTCCCCACAATCTTCTCCTTGGCTCTTCGCGGCGCCGAGGGCCACACCAAACAGGCCTCGTCCTATCTTATTATGACCATTGTGGGCGGCGCTATCTCACCATTGGTTATGGGCGCCATCGCTGATGCGCGCGGAATCGCCATGGCTTTCATCATTCCCCTGATATGCTATGTCTTTATCGGGTGGTATGCCGCAATGCTCACAAAAAAGCACGCTTAACCATTGCTGGAAGCGCGCTTGATTGTATCAAATGTTCTCCTTAACAGGAAGTTACTTATCCGATTTAGGAGAACTATTTTTCGTTTGCGAACCTTTGGAGCGGCCGTTGCGATAGCGTGAGTTTCGGCGGCGCGGTTTATCATTTTTATTGCGGCCATCCTTGCCATTATCACGACCACGGCCATCGTTATTGCGGCTACGGTCACCACCAGCGCGAGCAAAAGCGCCTCGCTTTACAGGACGTTTGCCCGGCTTATAGGCCGGAGCCTCCATTCCATCGGGCAAAGGGTATTTGGGCACTTCCTTACCAATCATCTGCTCTATCTTTGAGAAATAGAATTGGTCTTCCTCGCTCACAAGAGTGATGGCCATGCCGTCCTTTCCAGCGCGAGCCGTGCGCCCGATGCGGTGAATATAATCTTCGGGGTCATGAGGCACGTCATAATTGACAACCAACCGGATATCATCTATGTCAATGCCTCGGGAAATGATGTCGGTGGCTATGACAAGGTCCACTCGCCCAGCCTTAAAATCGTTCATCACGTGGTTGCGCTCCTCTTGGGTGAGGTCGGAGTGCATTTGGGCAAGGTTGATGCCGAGCTTGCGGAATTGTATCACAAGGTCTTTCACCTTACTCTTTTTGCCCACAAACATAATGGAGCGCTTGGGCGGGTGTTCGTTAAACAAAGCCTTGAGGATGGCGAATTTCTGCGGTTCATAGCATAGATAGGCGCGCTGATCGATGCCCTCTGCGGGTTTGGATACGGCAATCCTCACTTTCACTGGGTCTTTCAATATGGCATCGGCCATCTTCTGGATGCCATCGGGCATAGTAGCGGAGAAAAGCATTGTCTGACGCTCACTGGGCAGGTAGGACATGATTTTCATTATGTCATCGGCAAACCCCATGTCCAGCATACGGTCGGCCTCGTCCAAAACAAAGAATGAGACATGCGACAAATCCACGTTACCCAGCTGGATATGCGAGATTAGGCGCCCCGGCGTGGCCACCACGATGTCAGCCCCGAGGCGCAAGCCCTTCAGTTCCTGTTCATAGCGCAGTCCGTCGTTGCCCCCGTAGACGGCCACGCCGGAAAACGGGATATGATAGGAGAAGCCCTCCAATGCCTGGTCTATCTGCATGGCCAATTCGCGCGTAGGCACCATGATAAGGCAATTGATTGCGCCGGAGGGATATTGTCCGGAGCACAGTCGGCTCAATATAGGCAGGAGGTAGGCCGCGGTTTTGCCAGTGCCCGTCTGAGCGATGCCGATAAGGTCGCGCCCCTCCAATAGTGGCGGAATAGCCTGCTGTTGAATGGGCGTACACTCGTCGAAATGCATCTCATAGAGCGCATCTAACAAACGGTCGTCCAAGGGAAGTTCGTCGAAATACATATTTAGAATAGAGTAGTAAGTTAGTTAATAGAAAAGAGTGGTTTGTTTATTGGCATAGACTATGAATTTGTTAGCCGGTTTGCACAATAGATTTATTTAATCCGGAAAATTCCTTTGCAATTGTGCGAATTTCATCCTCTGCAACCTGAAACTCATTTGGTGTGATATATTCTCTCAAACTGGCAATCTCAAACTGACACGAAACCTCCATCAGCGAGCCGTAAGCAATAGTTAGGAAGTGGCGCTTTTCGTGGCCAGATATTCGGCCCATGCCTTCGGCAATATTCGATGGCACAGATATTAGTGAACGCCACAACTGTTCACAGAGAGCAAAGTTTTCATATTTAGGAAACTTGTCTAAAAGTTTATATCCATAAACAACTAAATCTCCGGATCTTTGGTAAACATCAAGTTTTCTAAAATAAAAAGTGTCCATTTCTGATTTCAATTATTGATAGAGCCAGCTCCAAAAACTTTATCGCAGTCTACAAACCACTCTATTCCATCAACTTGCTATTTACTCTATTCTAACTTCACTTTGGCGTGCGCCTATACAGGACAAAAGCCACGACTGCGAATATTATATTGGGAATCCATACAGCCAGCATGGGAGGCCAGTTGCCATTGGTGGCAAAGGAGGCGGACACAGTCTGGAAAAGGATATACGTGAAGCTCAGCGCCAAACCGAGGCCCAGACTAAGACCCATGCCCCCCTTCCTTTTCTCGCAGGAGAGCGACACACCGATGACAGTGAGTATCAGCGCCGCAAAAGCGGAGGCAAAACGCTTGTGATACTCCACCTCAAATTGGCTCACATTGGCAGCCCCCCTCATCTGTTGCTTCTGTATATATTCGCGAAGCTCGGGCGAGGTCATGGTCTCCTGCTGGTTCTTAGTATATAGGAGGTCGCGCGGTTCCACCTCGATCAGCGTGTCCAAGACGGGGCCGGTGCGCATGGTTTCGTGCATTCCGCGCATCTTGCGCTCGTTGAAATTATACACATGCCAGTGGTAGCGCTCATCAGCGATGGTATCATATTCAATACGCAGGGCCGTGAGGTGGGAAACCAACTTTTTGCCCTTGAATTGGTCGAGACAAAAGCCCGTACCACTCTTTGTTTGGATATTAAACGAGGAGAAAAAAGCAATCACGCCGGGCTCCACCTGCAGTTGCACGTTGTCCACCACGGTGATATGCTTTTTGCGGATATATTGGTTCTCAAAATCCGTGCGCACCTTGTTGGAGTGCGGGATGACAAAGGCTCCGAGAAAGAAAGTGAGCAGTCCGATAAACGCGGCACTGATGAAATACGGTCTAAGGATGCGCTTGAAACTCATTCCGTTGCTGCGCATGGCGATAATCTCGGAACGGTCGGCCATCTTGGACGTAAAAAAGATGACACTGATGAAAACAAACAGAGCGCTAAACAGGTTGGCGAAATAAGGAACGGTGTTGAGGTAATAATCGGTGAAGATACGCCCCCACGAGATGCCAAATTCTTTGTTTGCTTTGGTGAGCTGGTCGATTTTCTCGTTAAAGTCAAACACTATCACCACCGCGATAATCAGCACAATGGAAAAGAAATATGTGCCGATGAATTTACGGATGATATAGCGGTCGATAAGATTGACGGGCGGCGTATCGCGCCAACGGCGCAACAGTAGGAAAACAGGCTTCTTCAATGTATGGGAATAGCCCCACCTCAACGGCCAGAGCACCACCATCAGCGCCGTCCATATCCAGCCACCTAATTTCTTTATGGCGCGCCAAAGGGCTTTCGCGGCCTTTGCAATCGAACGAAAAGGCTGTTTATCTATCAGATGTTTAAGTAATTGAAGAAACTTATTCACTGTTTTATTTCTATCGACCTCCTTTGATTGGGAAGCCACCTCAAAATAATCTTCATGTGCTCCGCTATTGCAACGGAAATCACCCGCAGGGCAAACGTTGGGCCTACAGTCTTCGGCTCAACTCGGGCACCATTGCTTTATACCACTCGTTGTAATCACCCTTGATGATATGTTCGCGCGCCTGCTCCACCAGCCAGAGATAGAACCTCAGATTATGAATCGAGGCAATCTGCATTGCCAGCAACTCTTTGGCCTTAAACAGATGATGCAAGTAGGCTTTCGAGTAAGCGGTGTCTACAAAGCAAGTGCCTTCGGGATCTATAGGCTCAAAGCAGTTTGTCCACTTCTGATTGCGCATATTGATTACCCCGCGGGAGGTAAAGAGCATGGCATTGCGGCCATTGCGCGTAGGCATCACGCAATCAAACATATCCACGCCGCGAGCGATGCCCTCCAGGATGTTTATCGGAGTGCCCACCCCCATCAGATAGCGCGGGCGGTCGGTGGGGAGAATGGCATTGACGACCTCAATCATCTCATACATCTGTTCCACGGGTTCGCCCACGGCCAGACCACCGATAGCGTAGCCGTCGGCACCAAAATCGCTCACATAGCGGGCGCTTTCTTCGCGCAGGTCTTTATATACGCAGCCCTGAACGATTGGAAACAGCGATTGATTGTAGCCATATAGGGGTTCTGTCTCTCTAAATCTGTCTACGCAGCGTTTCAACCAGCGGTGGGTAAGGCCCAACGACTCCTTGGCATATTGATAGGAGGCAGTGCCGGGTGCACACTCGTCAAACGCCATCATGATGTCGGCGCCAATCTCGCGCTCGATGTCAATCACTCTCTCCGGCGTGAAGATATGCTTACTGCCGTCGATATGCGAGCGAAACTCGCAGCCCTCTTCCCGCAATTTTCTGATGCCCGTGAGGGAAAAGACCTGAAAGCCACCGCTATCGGTGAGCATGGGGCGCGGAAAACCATTGAAGCGGTGGAGGCCACCGGCGCGGTGTATCACATCAGTGCCCGGGCGGAGATAAAGGTGGTAGGTATTGCCCAGAATGATGCGGGCGTGGATGTCGTCAATGAGCTCGCGGGTGTGGACGCCCTTCACACTGGCTTCCGTGCCCACCGGCATAAAGATTGGTGTGGGTATGGAGCCGTGGTCGGTCTGAATCTCACCGGCGCGAGCCATTGTGCCGGAGGAATCTGTATTGAGTAGACGAAAAGTCATCAGTTTGGTTACTGGGAAATCGCGTTATTTACTGCAAAGATAATGAAAAGGCCGGACATTCGCCTGCGGCGCCCCTCCCTCTTAGGCTTTAGGGGCGGCAGAGGCGGCGTTGCCCATCTTCTTGGCGGCAGCAGTAACAGCCGCGGTGAGGGCAGCCACATTTGCCTCGCTATTTTCTTCGGGGATATCGAAAGTAACGGGATTATCCACCTTCTCTTTCAGTAGGGCAAAGGTCAGTACCTCGCTCACATTCTCCACATAATGGAATGTTACGCCCTCCAAATATTTCGGTTGGATTTCTTCGATGTCCTTGCGGTTGTCTTGGCAGATAACGATAGTATTGATACCGGCACGCTTGGCAGCGAGGATTTTCTCCTTTATTCCGCCCACGGGCAGCACCTTTCCGCGCAGAGTAATCTCGCCGGTCATGGCCGTCTTCTCGCGCACACGGCGCTGGGTAAGGGCGGACGCGATGGAGGTGGCGATAGTGATGCCGGCCGAGGGCCCGTCCTTTGGCGTAGCGCCCTCGGGCACGTGGATATGAATGTTGTAATTGTCGAAGATACGGTAGTCGATGCCCAGCAATCCGGAATGCGCCTTAATATACTCCAATGCGAGTGTGGCCGACTCCTTCATCACATCGCCGAGGTTGCCGGTAAGCGTGAGCTTACTGCCGTGGCCCTTGCTCAAACTGGTTTCGATAAAGAGAATCTCGCCACCGACGGCAGTCCAGGCAAGGCCTGTTACCACACCGGCGTATTTATTGCCCTGATACATGTCGCGGGTGAAGAGAGGTTTGCCCAGATACGCTTCTATATCCTTGGCGTGGACGGTGGTGACGACGCCCTCCTCCTGTTGCACCAGTTTATAATCAATCTTTCTCAAGATTTCGTTTATTTTCTTCTCCAGCGAGCGCACACCGCTCTCACGGGTGTATTTTTCGATGATTTCCTCAAAGGCATCGTTGTAGAAGCGGACACCGTCCTCCTTGGTGATACCGTGCTCCTTCATTGCCTTTGGCAGGAGGTGGTGTTTGGCAATTTCAATCTTCTCCTCGGTGATATAACCGGTCATCTCAATCATCTCCATGCGGTCGCGCAACGGAGCGGGAATGGAGCCGACATTGTTTGCCGTGGCTATAAACATCACCTTTGAGAGGTCGAAATCCAAATCCACGAAATTATCGTGGAAGGTATTGTTTTGCTCGGGGTCGAGCACCTCCAGAAGGGCGGAGGTGGGGTCGCCATTGATGGTTTCTTGGCTCATCTTGTCAATCTCATCGAGCACAAAGACGGGGTTGGCCGTTTTGCAGCGGATAAGGTTCTTGATAATCCGGCCGGGCATGGCTCCGATATAAGTGCGGCGGTGGCCGCGGATTTCGGCCTCGTCATGCACTCCGCCAAGCGACACCCTCACATACTTCCGGCCCATAGCTTTTGCTATACTCTTGCCCAGCGAAGTCTTGCCGATGCCCGGAGGGCCATAAAGGCAGAGGATAGGCGATTTGAAGTCGCCGCGCTTCTTCACTACGGCCAGATTCTCCAATATGCGCTCTTTCACTTTCTCCAATCCGTAGTGGTCGCGATTGAGTTGGCGCTCGGCTTTCTTGATATCTATATTGTCTTTGCTGTATATGCCCCACGGCATCGACAATACAGTCTCCAAATAATTGTATTGAGTATTGTAATCGGGATTTTGCTGGTTGATATGCTCCAGCTTGTCTATCTCCTTGTTAATAGTCTCGCGTGTGGCATCGGGCATAGTCAGTTTCTTCAACTTCTTCCTCAGCCCCTCTATATCATCCACCTCGGAATCGCCCAATTCCTCCTGAATATTGCGCATCTGTTGCTGGAGAAAATATTCCTTCTGCTGCTGATCCAGGTCTTCGCGCGTCTTGCGGCGGATATTATCCTTGAGGGTGGCGAATTGGATTTCGCGGTTTAAGATAGAGAGCAGCCGGAAAGCCCTATCCTTGGGCGAAGTGAGGCGGAGAATCTCCATTTTCTCACTTACGGGGATAGACAGGTTGGTGCAAACGAAATTAATCAAGAATACATCGTTGCTGATGTTCTTCACAGCGAAAGAGCTCTCCTCGCCACTGCCGTCGGTGAGCTGCATCAGCTTCACCGTGAGCTCGCGGATGGCGTCTACCAGCGCATCAAACTCCTTATCGCCCTTCACGGCGTCCTGCTCATACATCACCTCCGCCGTGGTGCGGTAGATATGGCCGCGACGTACCAACTGGCCCACCTTAAAGCGGCAGAAACCCTGCAAGAGGGCAGTGATGTGGCCGTTGGGCAATTCGATGATGCGCATCACGCGCGCGATAGTGCCGATATTATAGATGTCGCTCTGCTTGGGCTCGTTGGTATTGGGATTGCGCTGATATATCATACCGATATACGAGTCGCTCTCCATGGCGTGGCGCACCACCTCCATAGAGAACTGCCTTTCTATCGACACCGGCAACACTATGCCCGGAAACAACACCATATTCCTCAGCGGCAGCGCCGGCAATATGTCATCATTTATCTGAACATTGAATATATCCTCCACATTGCCATCAAAATCGGCAATAAGGGAAAAAGGGTTTATGCTTGATTCGTCATTCATAATGTAATTCGCTCAATTGATCTATTATTGGGCCGTATATGCCAAATGAACAGCAAAATTAATGCTTTTCATTCAATCCTCCGCCTCATTTCACATATTTTTATAGCAGCCCATACTCATAGGATAACATCAGCAATACACCTTATTAATATATATAGCCCTTCACATTAATTATATAGCCCTTCACGAGCAGCCGAGCCCGATATAACTACCATCTTCTGCGGCAGTAATAGATTTTATGGCCTCTTGCGGCGACTTCCAATCGTTTTGACTATCGTTAACAGTGCTGTAACAATAACT
>CAZQVW010000064.1:11781-12057 GCA_964596865.1 uncultured Bacteroidaceae bacterium | reverse complement strand
CTAAACAGTACTGTTTAGTTATTGTTACAGCACTGTGAACGCAAACTATCGCGGGATTTTTCAAAATTAGCAGGCTCATTGCGCACGCGAGGAGGGCAAAAATATGTTTGAGGAGAGATAAAATCTATTTGGGGAGGGGCAAAAATATGTTTAGGAGAGATAAAATCTATTTGGGGAGGGGCAGCATCTGTTTGAGGTAGGGCAAAAAATTGATGAGGCAGCAGAAAAAAGTCCAATAATTTGTAATGATACCCCACATCGAGGCATGCAGAACAG
>CAZQVW010000064.1:2134-11771 GCA_964596865.1 uncultured Bacteroidaceae bacterium | reverse complement strand
ACAGGAATCTGTAGGGGCAGGTTTCATACCTGCCCACGAATTGACAACACAAGTAACAATATGAATTACAGAATGTTGTTACGCCATTTTGCGAACGGGTATAAAGCACTTCAAAATTTTCGTTCCTCAAATTTTGAGGCCTTCGCAAAATCCGCTCCCACTTTCAATCAATACACCGATATAACGAAAGGATTTTTCAGCGGCCTCATATAAAACACGCGCCTACTAAAATTAAAACTTGGTATATACAGAAAGGAATTTTCGGGTATCTTAGGGCGGAAAAACACGAAAAAAAACACTACCTTTGCCGCAAAAGGCACACATATTCAGGCGTAATCAACACGGTAAAGGACGAAAAAAGAGAGGATTATGCGGTGTATCATAGTGGACGACGAACCGCTGGCGCGCCTTCTATTGGAAAGCTACGCCAAGAGGATTGAGGACATAAAGGTGGTGGGCTCTTTTCAGAGTGCGCCGCAGGCTTTGGCCTACCTTCAGAAAAACAGTGTGGACATCATCTTCCTTGACATTCAAATGCCTGGCATGAACGGAATGGAATTTGCACGCGCCATCAAAGACAACGGCAACGGGCGCGGCACAAAGGTAATCTTCACCACCGCTTTCAGCGAATATGCAATTGAAGGCTTTAAGGTGGAAGCACTGGACTACCTGCAAAAACCAATCAGTTTCCCGCAGTTTGAAGAGGCCGTAAGACACGCTCGACAATGGTATGAAAGGGAGAAACTGGACGAGGTCTTTGTGAAAGACGGGACGCAACGTATGCGTCTGGATTTGGCTCACCTGCTTTGGGCGGAGGGCGAGAAAGATTATATCTCTCTGCACTATGACAATCAGGCGCGCACGCCAATGATACTGATGAATATGAAGGATTTAGAGACCCTCTTGCCGCAGGAGCGCTTTATGAGAATACATCGTTCGTTTATTGTATGCGCCAAGGCCATTACGCGCTATGGCGGCGGCCACGTATGGATTGGCGAACAGGAATTGCCTGTGTCGGAGACGTACAAAAATCGTGTGCAGGAGTATATAAAGACGCGCTTGGCGTAGGTAAAAGCGCGCTTGACAAAGGCATGGGCGCGCACTGTGTGGCCAAAGGGAAGATAAAAGTCACAAAATCGAAACAAGACAAAAAGGGCGGAGTTTATATCCGTCCGCCGGAAACAGGAGGTGTAGCTCTCTGTAATCCATGCCGTTAATCACTTCGGCAATCGGCGGACGGATATAAACCCCGCCCCTTTTTGGGATAGAATTTTGCTTATTAATAAATCATCTTGGTGGAATTGCTCTTGCCATTGGCTTTTGTGTCCACCTTTACATAGACCTCGCCTTTAGTGGGCCGAGATTGCTGGACGCCATTCACGGAGTAGTATTTCGTACTGACCGTTTCAGACACTGCGGCATCGGCCGACTGCACGCCCACGGCGTCCTCATTAATCAATTGATAGGTCTTTCCAGCCTCGGTGGGGAACGAGAGGGAATTGCCATCGGCGCCCTTTGTTACCTCCACTTCCTTTCCATCGGCAAAGACCTTGCAATCGGTGAGCCCGCTATAAGCAATTTTGCATGGGCGACCGTGGCCGGACAGGATGGTGGCCGTGGCCAGTTTGCCGTCTGCCCAATTGATGCTCACCGTGAAATCGCCCACTGCGCGCAGACCTTTCACCGAACCGGTAGGCCAAAACTCGGTGGGCAGGGCGGGCAAAAGTTCCAGTGTCTCCGTCTTGCTTTGCAAGAGCATCTCCGCGATGCCCGCGGGATAGCCCAGATTGCCATCTATCTGGAAGGGAGCGTGAGCATCCCAGAGGTTTTCATACACGCCGCCTTGCTGGTCGGCCGTACTGCGGGACTGGTGCAACGCCGTCTTGATGACATTGTGGCACATCTCGGGCTTATAGGCTCGCGCGCCGAGGGCAATCTTCCAGGCCAGCGACCAACCGGTGCAATTGCCTTGGAATCGAGCCTCGGCAGAGTTTGCGGCAGCCTCAAAGACGCCATAATCGGCCTCGCGCGTGATTTGGGAAAGCGGATAAAGGCCCATCAGGTGGGAGCAATGGCGATGGGTCTTCCACGTGCCCTCACTGTTCACACCAAACTGGGAAGTATATTTCCATTCCTTGAGATAATTCTTGCCCTCATAGGCTTCGATGCCCGTGCCCTTGTCTAATTTTGCGAACTTGTTGGCAAGATCGGCCTCAAACTCTGCGCTCACCCCAGCCTCGTCGCCGAGAATCTTGATGGCCTGGGTTACATTATTAAATAGATCCCAAATCAGTTGCTGGGAATGGGCGGTGGCGTTCTGCTTGGGGCCATGCTCGGGCGACCAGTCGTTGGGCGCTTCATAGGTGCCGTCATCGGCCAGTTGGAGGCGCTCAAGCCAAAACTCGGCGCAACTCTTCATGGCGGGGAAAGCCTTGGTAAGGAGATATTCGCGGTCTAAAGTGTACTGGTAATGCTGCCATAGGTGAGAGCAGAACCACGCTGCGCCTCCCATATAGGCTGCGCCGAAATATCCGCCGCCGCCATAGATATTGCTCTCAGTCAATACCGCCCATCCTTTCGACTGATTGGCCACCTCGGAGGCGTTGAGCCTCCATTGGGGCTGCACACAGGCTTCGCGATAGATGTAATCGGTGAAATTGGTATGGAGCTCGGAGAGGTTGGTGGGCTCGGCTGCCCAATAGTTCATCTCCACGTTGATGTTAGAGTGGATGTCGCCGTGCCACGCGGGGGTATTGCTGTTGTTCCAGATACCCTGTAGATTGGCAGGCGTGGCCACGCCGCGCGCACACCCAATCAAAAGGTAGCGACCGTAGGCAAAATACAATTCTTCCAGAAATGTGTTGTCGGCAGTGGCCGAAGCGTAATCCTTAAGTAGCTGAGAAGTGGAGACAGTGGGCAATTTGTCGGTGATAGTGAGCTCGCAGCGATTAAATAAGCGGTGATAATCGGCCTTCTGCGCTGCCAGCAATTCGTCCCAACCTTTCTGCTGCGCATTTTTCACAACGTTTTTCACTCGCGTGGGGAGGTAAGCGGTGGCAGAAACGTATTCCGCGGCCATGGGGTCGTAGTCGGTCATACCGCGCAGGTAGATTGTCATCGCATCGGCACCATTCACCACAATGCCCTTGTTGGTAGCTTCAATCTTGCCGCCCTCAATGGCCACGCGAGCCTCGGCATAATAACTCTCGGGGGTAGCGGCGCCGTTATTGCCGGTGCGCGCTATAGTGCCGGCAAAGGTAATCACTCCGGTTTCGCCGTCCATGGCGTAATGGAGGTCTTTGCCATTGAAATTGCGCATAGTAATAGTGGTATTGATGCTGCTATCCTTTGAGGCCGTGTAGCGGATGGCCACCAAACTGTCGGGATGAGAGGCTATGTAGCGACGCTCATAATCCACGCCGCCCATAGTGTAATTCACGCCCGCTACGGCGTCATTGATGTCGAGAAAACGCACGTAGTTAGTAACGGCGGCTGTGTTGTTGGTGCGGATATGCAGGTGGCCAAAGTTGAGATAATAGCCAAAAGCGGCAGTGGAGGTCATCTTGCCCAACTTGCCATTCCATAATGTCTTGTCATTAAACTGGATGTCGTCATCGGCAATCTGCCCCATCACGGTGGCGCCAAATTGTCCCTCGCCCAAAGGCAGGCATTGCATCATCCAGTTTGTGGCGGGCTGGGTATACCACAGCGTGTAGCGGTTGTCTGGCACAAAAGAGGCTACGCCCTCCACAGGCACGAGGTCTTTTTCCGGTATGAAGCGCACCACATTACTATTGTCCGCATAATCCCAAAGGCCGAGGCTCTTATTCAGACCTGCGCCCTGCCATTGATTAAAGAATGTGCGACCGGAAGAGGCAGAGGCCGTACTAATCTCAAAGCCTCCCAGCGAGGAGGTGGATTCTATGATAAAGAATTTCTGTGTGCCGGTGGCTGCAGTGGCTGCGCGCACGAAATTGTTGCCGTAATAGAGTTGTTGGCCTGCTTTGTTGAAGAAGGAATAACCATCGCCGTTGGCCTCCAAGCGCCAGAGCTGAGAGGAAGCCTGCGAAGCGGAGAGCTCATCGGTTTTTGCCTCGCCCTGATTGGCTTTGGCCGTGAGAAGATACTGGTTGTTCTGAAATTGGATATAATACCACACGGGGGCATCCTGTGTACTGACCTTCGGCAACGAATAGGCGAAAGACATTTCATCGGCCGCCACAAATTGGAGCACATTGTTGGCATCGGCCTTATTCCAAATGCCCACTTGCTGCCCCACGGCGGGACTGCCCACCTGGTTCATGGCATAGGCGTCGGATTTAGACGGCGAAATCTCCAATCCCTCATAGGCGGTATTGCCGGAAGTGTAGATATCAAACGCAGTGATGGCGCCGGCAGCTGGACTTTGCGCCGTCTTAAAGCGCGAGGAGCCGGTGTTTGTGCCGTCAAGGTAGAGCGTCTGTCCCGAGCGGCTCACAATCCGGAATTTTTGGCCGTCGGCCTCCACTTTCCACAACTGCGTAGCCACAGCGCCGGGCTTGGCCACGGCCGTAAGCGTGTTCTGCCCTTCGCCCTGCATGGCCAGAACATTGCCCGTGCGCTGAAACTGGATGTAATACCACACTTCGGTATCACCGGTACTAACCACGGGCAAATCTTGCGCCGCGGCAGAAAGGCCTATTCCCAACATAGGAGAAACTACAGCGAAGAATAGGCGAAAGAGACGGTGTCTCATTTCTTTTTTAAGGGTTCTCATAATATTAAATAAGGGGGTTTAATGTGTTTATATATAATTTGTTACAAATCTTTTGGCTTATATATGGCGTTCCACCATTCGGGCTCGCCCTTAAGCCAGCGGTCAAACCACGCCACTATAGTGTTAATCCATTTCTGGCGCTTATGGAAGTCCATAATACCGTGATTCTCGCCCTCAACCATCACAAAAGCGGTGGGACGCCCCAACAACTTCAACGCAGTGTACATCTGGATAGACTCGCCTATGGGCACGTTGGTGTCGGCAGTGCCGTGGGTGAAAAGAAGGGGGGTATGGATTTTGTCGGCATTATAAAGAGGAGAGCGATCCACAAACAAATCTTTCCGAGTCCACGGATAGGAGTTGGCTGCGCACACTTGGCTATACGAATATCCCCAATAGCCCTCGCCCCAATAGCTGGAATGGTCGGAAATACCGGCGTGGCTCACACCGGCGGCAAAAAGATTCGTTTTGGTGAGCAAAAGTTGCGTCATAAATCCGCCATAAGAAGCCGATACGCAACCAATTTTCTTCGCGTCCACCCACGAATTTTCAGAGAAATGGCGCACAGTCTCGATAATATCTTCGGCCACGCCCTCGCCCATGGTGTTTACGTGGCGCGAAGCCCATTCCGCCCCAAAGCCACTGGCACCACTGGGATTGCAGATGAGCACAACGTATCCCATGGCGTTCCAATAATGCGCGGGATAGTGAGCTCCGCCACCAAAACGGCGCGAAGTGGGCGTACATCCGCCATAATAATGCACGATAACGGGGTATTTCTTTGCGGGGTCGAAATGAGCCGGCAAATAATAATGGCCGGTGAGCGTATAGCCGTGCTCACTTTGGAAACGCAGGGCGTGGCACGTGCCAATCTCGAGAGTGGCCATCCGCTCGGCGTTGGCATCGTCCAGCACACAGGGCTTTGCTCCCTTTCTGGCGATGGCATAGAGCGCATCGGGGGTACAGGCAGATGTGCCGTAGAAAAGAATGGTCTCGCCATCATCGCTAACATCAAAGGCGTCCACCACTTCGCAGGGCTGCTCCACCTTTTCTATCTTCAGGTCTTTCAAAGTGAGGCGATAGAGGCTGACAGAATCCTCATTGTTGGCAGTAAAGAAAACCACTCCGCCCTTATCCACGGGACGGACGGAAGCCACCGATGGCGTGAAGTCGCGCGTGAGCGATACGGCCTGCCGCATGGGAATATCAAAGAGGAAAAGTTGGTAATCGTAGGCATTGGGGGTGAGGGAATCGGGCAGGACATTGCCTACTCCGCCGAGAGCCTCCGCACTACCGCGGATAAGTAACTTGTCCGTGCCTGGGAGGAACATCACATTGTCGATAAAGCCATCGCGCTGGATTAGGGTGTCCAGCGTATTGCTCTTCAGATCCAAACGGAGGACAGAAGTGAGGTCTGTGGGGCGCACCGGCACAGCCAGCTCCTTTACGGAATCCCCCGCCCCGAGGGGATTAATCAGATGCTCGCCCACAGAGAAAAGGATATAGCGCCCATCGGGGGATATATCGTAGAGGCGCAAAGAATGATGGCCATAGGTGAGCGGCTGCACGAGGCCGGTCTTCAAATCCAGCATAGATAATGACGCGCGCGTGCGCCACCCGTCCTGCCTATCATCAGGAGTGAGGATTTCATAGACATCGTTCTCCCTCGACGGGCCCTGCACGTAATGCGTGAGGATAGCGAAATCGCCCGTAGGCGAAAGGGTGTAGCCATCGCTGGGCATATCCGGACAGATCACCTGCTCGCTCTGATCCACGGGGTTGATAGACAATAATACTCGGTGGCCATCGCGCTCGGTGGTCTTGAGAAGGCAGTCTTGATGCGGCATCCACCTCATTCCGCTCGTAGGTTGCATCAGTTTACGGCCTGTGGATAGGTCTATCAACTTGTTGTCGCGGGGGTTGCGGCCGCTGTCATCATATCCGTAGACACTATACATGGCATAGCGGCCGGAGGGAGAGACAGACAAGCCCGTATAATGCTTCATCTGCATATTATCCGCCATGGAAAACGGGCGCTTACCACCCTCGGCCGGCGAAAGGGTGATTGCACTGTCGTTATTGGCCACAACAGAGAGGGACAAATTGGTGGTATCTGCCATATATTTCACCACCACATCGTATTGGCCTCGCTGATAAGCCCGTTTACCGAAGGCTTCCTTGCCGTCCACATACACTTTGGCCTTACGTGGGCCCGCAGCCTTCACTTCCACCTTAGTATATGTGGCCACATCAAAACTAAAGCCCACCAACACGATACCGCCGCGCAAAGTAGTATCAGCATTGAGGGCGTCAATATCTACTTCCTTGCCGTTTCTCACTCCCACAAGGGAGACGCGGCTATCAAACACGGCGTCGGGCGAGAATTTCTTTTGAGCAGCGTCCACGCTATCCACCAAAATCGGTTGGTGAAGGCGGAATGGGCCCGCCATCCTCACTTTCTTGACATCCTTGCCCCACCCCACCGTGGCTACAGCTATCAAAAGCAGGGCCAAATAATTACGAATCATAATAATAAGCTGAAAAAACGGGCGCACCACCCTCAGAAAAGGCATAATATCCCTCCCTTATGCCTACTAATCAGATGATGCCCACGCGGAAATATGAATTATTTTTTTGCCAACAGGTCGCGGATTTCAGTAAGGAGCTTCTCTTCATTAGTAGGCTCGGCAGGAGCTGGCGGCGCAGAGGCTTCCTCCTTCTTCTTGGTGAATTTCATAATGCCCTTCACCAGCAAAAAGACGCACAGGGCGATAATAATGAAATCAATGAGGGTCTGGATGAAACTGCCATAGTTGATAGTGGCCTCCTGCATCTGAACTCCGTCTATAATCTTTTCGGCCGGCAGAGTAACCTTGAGGTCGCTGAAATTCACGCCCCCGATAAGCCATCCAATAGGCGGCATAATGATGTCGTCCACAAGCGAAGATACAATCTTTCCGAACGCGCCGCCCACGATAACACCGACAGCCATGTCAATGGCGTTGCCCTTTACGGCAAACTCCTTGAAATCTTTTATAAATCCCATAATACAGTTGTTTAAAATAGGAATAGTGTTGTTTAAGATTGGAAAAGCAATCACTTTTGTATTATTGTTATGGCAAACTAACTGCTTTCCCAAGCGTTTTAACGTTTTTAATCGTCTTTGTTTGAGCAAAAATAGAAAGAAATCCGTAATTTTGCAGCGCTTTGAGGGAAGAAAATGAATTTTCGACCTGAAAAGACGGTAAACAACAAACAGAACGAAAGAAAACGACAATATTTGTAAGTTAAACACATCTAATTTTTCACACGTTATGGCAAATGTTAAAGTAGCTATTAATGGTTTTGGCCGTATTGGTCGCCTGGCTTTCCGTCAGATGTTCGCCGCAGAGGGTTATGAGGTTGTAGCAATCAACGACCTCACCAGCCCGAAGATGCTGGCTCAGCTCCTTAAGTATGACTCCACTCATGGTGGCTATCAGGGCATCATCGGTGGCGAGCAGAAGCACACCGTAGAGTATAAGGACGCTATCTATGAGGACGACAACAAGACTGTGAAAGTGCCCGGCTCCATCACCGTAGACGGCAAAGAGATTACTATCTATGCTAAGCCCAATGCAGCCGACCTGCCCTGGGGCAAGCTGGACGTAGACGTGGTTTTGGAGTGCACAGGTTTCTACACCTCCAAGGCTAAGAGCGAGGCTCACCTGAAAGCCGGCGCCAAGAAAGTGGTTATCTCCGCTCCCGCAGGCAACGACCTCAAGACCATCGTTTATAATGTAAACCACAAGACACTCACCGCCGAGGATAAAATCATCAGCGCAGCTTCCTGCACCACCAACTGCCTTGCTCCTATGGCACAGGCTCTGAATGATGTTTATCCTATCCAGACAGGTATCATGCAGACCATCCACGCCTACACCGGCGACCAGATGATTCTCGATGGCCCGCAGCGCAAGGGCAATCTCCGTCGCAGCCGCGCCGGTGCTTGCAACATCACTCCCGCTTCCTCCGGCGCAGCCAAGGCTATCGGCCTGGTATTGCCCGAACTGAACGGCAAGCTCATCGGTGCTGCACAGCGCGTGCCCGTGGCTGACGGTTCCACCACTCTGCTCTACGCTGTAGTAAAGGGTAAGGACGTTACCGTAGAGAGCGTAAACGCTGCTATGAAGGCTCACGCCAACGAGAGCTTCGGCTACAATGAGGACGAAATCGTTTCCAGCGACATCATCGGCATGCGCTACGGTTCCTTGTTCGACGCTACCCAGACCATGGTGGTTAAGATTGACGACGACACCTACGAACAGGTAGTGAGCTGGTATGACAACGAGAACAGCTACACCAGCCAGATGGTTCGCACCATCAAATACTTCTCCGAGTTGAAGTAGTACCAAACGTTTTCATCATTTCATAGAAAGAGCCGTGCGGCACAATAGCTGCACGGCTCTTTCCGTTTTTATTTCTTTCCGCCCCAATTTCCGCAAAAGGGAGTTGGGGTATTTTATAAGTAACGCAACATATTGATTGATAAAGTAAGGGAACACGCCGCTTAGCAACGTGTTCCCTTACTTTCTGTCTATACATTACGCGTACCGAAAGAGGTTTTCTGCAGTTTAGGCACCCTGATGCCCCTCAAAAACTTACTTTAAGCCGAGACACCACTTCGCCATAGGCGTAAGATAGGGCTTAATGCGGCTATATGGTATCGTGAAATGAAACGTACCCGCCGCAAAACAACTAATATCATACGGTTGGAAAGAAAAAACAACGCCCTTGTCCGACAATCCGGGCGTAGGAAGAGAAATCTTTCCTGCAAAACGGGAAGAAGAGGAGGACGAGCGGGGAGAAGACGTCTCTGAAGTGGACGCAGAGGAGGACGAG
>CAZQVW010000064.1:0-2034 GCA_964596865.1 uncultured Bacteroidaceae bacterium | reverse complement strand
GTGGACGCAGAGGAGGACGAGCGGGAAGAGGACGTCTCTGAAGTGGACGCAGAGGAGGACGAGCGGGGAGAAGACGTCTCTGAAGTGGACGCAGAGGAGGACGAGCGGGAAGAGGACGTCTCTGAAGTGGACGCAGAGGCCGATGAATTTGCCTTTTTATCCTTTATCACCACAAATTCCTCGATATTTGGTTGCCATGTCTGGTATTCAGGTGTCTTTTTGGCCTCGTCAATCAAAAGGGCCAGCACGTCTTTCAAATATTGCGGCCGGAAAAGGTAATCACAATCGATTTCGCGGTGGTGGACGTAGTCGTAAGAAGCCAATTGCTCGGTATAATAGCCGTGCGCACCACCGTTATACTCGTTTGTGTAGACCAGATAGGTAACAAACCGCTCATTATAGATTACGGTCTGCAGACTGATGCCGGAGAATAAGGAACTGGGGTAGTCTTCCGCGCTCAGTCCTTCGTAATCTTTCTTTATTTTTGCGAAATAAGCCTTGGCAGCCTTATTCGCCACGCGCTTATTGTCGCGAAGAATCTCGGAGGGTGTCCACTGGGCGTTCTCGCTCTTGGTTTGCCCGATTTTCAACCGTTTTTTTTCACCGTTATCCCCCACACCGGCCAATGAGCGCTCCACCACGCGGATTAGCCACGCCCGTATAGCACCACCGCCGCGCACTCGAGCCTCGGGGAAGTCTGCAACAAAGCTATATAAGATGTTCTTGCCAAATTTCGCCGTAGTATCACAGCGATACCGCTCAAACGAAGGCAACACCTGCGAAAAATTTGCCAGTTGGCGCAAGCTCTTTGCGTCAGAAAAGTCCACCACCACACTTTTCGCCACATTATACACGCGAAAACGAGTGTTTTCTCTCTCCTTAGCTCCTTTACGTCTCGCCTTACTGCCATTCCCAGCCACTTTATTTGCCCTTTCAGCCCCTTCTGCGGGCGAAATGTAGAGTATCGGAGCAGCAAGCAAGAGTCTGTTTTGGGTAAAAATCACTTGGCATCGCCCATAGTCATCATACCCTTGATAATAAGCCGTCCCATTGGCCACGCAGATGGTGTCGGCATACCAATCAGAGGACGGAAACAAATTGCGCACGAAAGACGGGATGCGCACAGGCACATAAGAAGATGTTGCGACCGCACTATCGCTCACAACCTCCATACTATCATTACTATTTTCCCCATTTACGTTACTCTTTCCCCCTTTTTGGCACGAGGAACAGGCACAAAATACAGCGCATAGCGCACTAACGAACAGCAGTTTTGGCATCTTTCGCATCATTCCCGATTTCTCTTGCAATTCTTTGGATTAAACAAAGTTATGTTTGCAACTACTCGATGCTTGCTGCGGACTCCAGAGCCAATTGGAACATCGTGGTGAGCGCATGCTGGCGGTCTTGGGAGGATAGGCGCTCGTTGGTGCAGAAAGAATCGGAGATAGTGAGCAGTGTGGCGGCGCGGCGGTGGAGGACATTGGCGTTATGAAAGAGGGCAAAGGACTCCATCTCCACGCAGTCGGTATGCGTGCGCTCGCGAATGAGTTCGTAGGTGGGCTTCGCCTGTCTGGAGCCTCCTGTGGCCGCATCTTGTTGCTCCGGCTCGTCGGTATAAAACACATCGCTGGAATGCACCACCGCCGTTTGCAGGGGGATATTCAGTTTGGCGGCAGTGGAGAGGATATGTTCATTGAGCGAGGCCGAGGGCTTGAGCACATGGTCGGTACACCCGTTTTGAAACAGGGCGTAAGTGGAATCACTGTAAGCGCTATCGGCCAAGACCACATCCATAAGGTGGAGGTTGGGCGTATATGTGCCGGCGGAACCGATACGGATGATATTTTGGACGCCATAAACGCTAAACAGTTCCCACGAATAGATGCCGATACTGGGGATACCCATCCCGCTGCCCATGATAGAGAGCGGGCGCCCATTGTATGTGCCGGTATATCCGTACATATTCCTCACGGAGGTAACGAGGCGGGCATCAGCGAGATAAGTGTCGGCCATATATTTGGCGCGCAGGGG